>JAFGWG010000187.1 GCA_016937255.1 Bacteroidales bacterium | reverse complement strand
AGCCACACGCTCGCCTTCAATGAAGTAGTGCTTTGTATATTCTTGCTCGTTCATCACCATTAGAGGACTAATATACAAAGTTTTTTCGAGATTCATGCTGTATTTCCGCCGACTAAAAACTAATCAAATTTGTGAGTGTAAAATTACGAAAATCCAACGAGAAAACCAAGTGGTAAAGCAAAAAATAGGAAAGAAAATCCCTGTTTCATCGTCCCGAAGAATGAGGGTCATGGAACAGGAACGAGAATGCCACCGCACATCCTGCCATGATCCTCCTCTCGTCGCAACGATGGCAGGATTTCCCCCGAATCAGGCTCGCCTGATTCTATCTGTGTCCATTGAAGGTGTATCAATAAGAAATCTGTTTAATCTGCGTCATCTGTGTTCATAAAAAAACATCCGTGGCACAAAAGTCAGCTTGCTGACATGCAGTGTATCAGTTATCATTGAAGTATGATACAATGCATTTTTATCTGCGCATCCGTGGCTAAAACAGAGTGAGTGTGGTTGCGAGAGCGAGTATTGCGTGGTAGAGAAAATCAGTAAATAGTTTCGTCGCAGATGCAATCTACGCCGAGTGAGTAGTTGCGTTTATAGCGTTTTACTTTTAATCTGCGAAACCAAATGATTGCTTGCAATCATGCAGGTTTATCTTAAACAAAACAACCAATAGCATGAACAAAGTGAAATGCTATGGTATGTTTGAATAATGCCGCTATAAGTCGGCATTGAAGTACGATATCAAGCAATCCTAAAATCTGCGTCCTCACGACTTGCGTCACAGGTCTGCGTTCCAAAACATCCGTGTATCAGTGGCTAAAAAGAAAACTCCTCATAAAAATCAAAATATATTATCAATGCTGAAGGTATTATATCATAAATCACATATCATATATCATAAAACATAATTCATTCCTCCGATTTTTGTAATTTTGAAAAAAATTCTGAAATGAAATACGATCTTATAGTGATAGGAAGCGGCCCCGGAGGATATGTTGCGGCCATCAGAGCCTCTCAGCTCGGAATGAAAACTGCTGTTGTAGAACGCTCTGAACTGGGCGGAATTTGCCTCAACTGGGGATGTATCCCAACCAAAGCGCTGCTGAAAAGTGCCGAGGTTTTTAATAATATGAAACATGCCGCAGAATACGGAATTACCGTTACCGGCGAAGTAAAACCCGATTTTAAGGCTGTTGTTGCCCGTTCACGTGGTGTGGCCGATGCCATGAGCAAGGGTATACAGTTTCTGTTTAAGAAAAATAAAATTGATGTGCTTCAGGGATTCGGCAAAGTGCTTCCGGGCAAGAAAGTGGAAGTAAAGAAAGAAGACGGCAGCTCCGAGAACTACGAAGCCAATCATATTATTCTGGCTACAGGCGCCCGCTCTCGTGAATTGCCAAATATGAAACAAGACGGAAAGAAAATTATTGGTTACCGCGAAGCCATGACGTTGGACAAGCAACCTGAAAGCATGCTGGTGATTGGTAGTGGTGCCATTGGTTCCGAGTTTGCCTATTTTTATCAAACCATGGGAACCGATGTAACCCTTGTGGAATATTTACCCAATATCGTTCCCCTCGAAGATGAGGAAGTGTCTAAGCAACTCGAGCGTTCTTTCAAAAAGAATAAAATGAAGGTGATGACCTCGTCTGAAGTGCTCAGTGTGGATACATCGGGTACGAAATGCAAAGTGCAGATTAAAACCAAAAAAGGCGAGGAAACCGTTGAGGTGGATATTGTGCTTTCTGCTGTGGGTGTTTCCACAAATTTGGAAGGAATTGGGTTGGAAGAAACCGGCATTAAGCACGAAAAAGGCAAAATTGAGGTCGACGATTTCTATCGCACTAATGTAGATGGCGTGTATGCCATTGGCGATATTGTTCATGGTCCTGCGCTGGCACACGTCGCCTCACACGAAGGCATTATTTGTGTGGAGAAAATTTCAGGAATGGATGTGGATCCACTCGATTATAAAAATATTCCCGGATGTACCTATACTTATCCGGAGGTAGCTTCTGTTGGAATGACAGAAAAAGCAGCTCTTGAAGCCGGTTATGAAATTAAAGTGGGTAAATTCCCGTATTCTGCAAGTGGAAAAGCCAAAGCCAGTGGCAAAACCGACGGATTTGTTAAAGTAATATTCGATGCCAAATACGGCGAGTGGCTGGGTGCGCATATGATTGGAGATCATGTTACCGAAATGATTGCCGAAGCTGTGGTTGCACGCAAACTAGAAACCACCGGACACGAAATTATTAAGGCTGTTCATCCGCACCCGACCATGTCTGAAGCGGTAATGGAGGCTGTTGCTGCTGCATACGACGAAGTAATTCACCTTTAATAAAATTATATGTGTGGTATCGCAGGCGTTTTGGCATTAACCGAAAACGGAAAATCTCTTTTTCCTTTTCTGCCTGCGGCTATACAAAAACTGCATCTTCGAGGCCCCGACCGAAATAAAATTCACGAAAGCGGAGATTTTGCCGGAGCTCATGCTCGTTTGTCAATTATTGATCTGAGTGAAGCATCAGACCAGCCATTTATTTCTGATGACGGACGCTATATTTTGCTTCTAAACGGCGAAATATTTAATTTCCGTGAAATCAGAGCAGAATTGGAAGGGCAGGGAAGATCTTTTAAAACCACCGGTGATGTAGAAGTGGGTTTGCAGGCTTTCATACAATATGGTCCGGCTTGTTTGGATAAACTCAATGGTTTTTTTGCCATCGCAGTGTATGATACTCATGAAAAATCACTTTTTCTGGCCCGTGATCGTTATGGAATCAAGCCATTGTATTATTTTCAGGATGCGCAGAGTCTGATTTTTGCATCGGAAATGAAGGCCTTGCTCGAGTTTCCGATAAAAAGGGAACTAAATCAGGCGTCTTTCCGAGATTATTTTCAGTTTACATATATTCCTGAACCTTTCACCATGCTTAAGGGAATTCAAAAATTGCCGGCTGCGCATTATGCCATGATTCGCGAAGGCAAAATGGAACTGAAGCAATGGTATGAAATTCCGGAAGGAAAATACGAGGGCTCGTATGAAGACGCACAAAAGGATTTGCGTGAGCTGATGGAAGATTCCATTGCCAAACGTATGATTTCGGATGTGCCTTTGGGTGCTTTTTTGAGCGGAGGTATAGACAGTAGCATTGTATCCGTACTTGCGGCCCGGCAAAACAGTAAAATGGAAGTTTTTTCCATTACATTTCCCGATCATCCGTATTACGATGAAAGTGTGTATGCAAAAGAAGTTGCACAGATGCATGGGCTCAATCATCAGCTTATTCCGGTAAGAGAAAAGGATTTTCTCGATGCTTTGCCCAAGGTTTTAGATTACCTCGATGAACCTTTTGCCGATTCGTCAGCTATTGCCGTTCATGTTTTATCTGAATTTGTGCGTAAGCATTTAACGGTTGCTTTATCGGGCGATGCTGCCGATGAAATTTTCGGTGGATATAGAAAGCAAAGAGCTGCTGCTGCCATTATGGGGAGTAGTGCTGCGAAAAGAGCTTTGTTGAAATCGCTCAGACATATTCCCGGGAACTACAGTCGCAAATCCAAAGCCGGCGATTTGATGCGCAAAATGCAGCGGATGGGCAAAGCTGCATCATTAAATGGGAATGATTTGTATGTTTTTCTGGCTTCTTTCATGGCAGAAGAAGAAAAAACGAAAATTTTTAGCCCGAATATTCAAAGCTATGGAAATTCGCTTCAGCATTTGCTTGGAACAGTTTCTGTCGATGATTTCAATACTTTCCTTCGGGCCGACATGAAAATGGTCTTAAACGGTGATATGCTGCGCAAAACAGACCTCATGTCGATGGCCAATTCGCTGGAGCTGCGTTCACCATTTTTAGATTACCGCATAATAAACTTTGCCTTCTCTTTACAGTCAAACTGGAAAGTTGATAAAAAAACAGGAAAGAGAATCTTGTTGGATGCTTTTCAGGACATCATACCACCATCAGTACTGAAACGGCCAAAACACGGGTTCGAAGTACCTTTAGGGTCATGGATACAGGGAGATCTTCTCAATGAGCTGGAGAACAGTTGGTTGAATAACTCTTTTATTCGTTCGCAAGGGCTTTTTAATCCGGAATATATTGGCTATCTTCTTTCACAGGTGAGGATAGGAAAAGCATCGGTGTATCAAAGCACGATATGGTCTCTGATTGTTTTTCAGAATTGGTGGAAGAAATACATGGCTTGATGAAGAAGATAAGAGTATTGAGGATTTTGAACCGCTTTAATCTGGGCGGTCCAACATATAACGCCAGCCTTTTAACGCGCTACATGCCCGATGAGTATGAAACCATGCTTATTGGTGGTCCCAATTTAGAAGATGAGCACGATAGTTTGCACATTCCTCATAATTTGGGATTAAAGCCTACAATAATTCCTGAATTAACCCGATCGGTGAATGTTGCAAAAGACCTTCAGGCACTTGCAAAGATTAAGAAAATTATAAAGAAGTTTCAGCCTCATATTGTACATACACATGCTTCAAAGTCGGGGGCTATTGGTCGCAGGGCAGCGCATTCAATGGGCGTACCGATTATAGTTCACACCTATCATGGTCACGTATTTGATGCCTATTTTAATGGATTAATCAGTCGTTTTTATAAACAAATTGAGCGAAATCTTGCTTCAAAGACTGATGCAATAATTGCTCTTAGCGAACGTCAAAAGCTTGATCTGATTGAGAAACACCGTATTTGTGATGAAAAGCAGGTTTCCATTATTCCTTTGGGTTTTGAACTCGATAAATTTCAAACTGGAATGAACGAAAAACGTCGTGCTTTTCGCGAAAAGTATCAATTAGCTAATGATGAAATAGCGATTGGGATTGTAGGACGTATGGTTCCAATTAAAAATCATTTGATGTTTATTGATGCTATACGGCATTTAATTGAAATGAAGCCTCCAAAATTTAAGATTTTCATAGTCGGTGATGGACTTACCAAACCAATGGTAATGGAACGACTAAGCGAATACGGAATTCCATATAGTGAAAATGGACATACCCCGGAATTGGTTCATTTTACTTCTTGGCAGAAAGAAATTGATTGTGTTGTCGCTGGGCTCGATGTGGTTGCTTTAAGTTCTTTGAATGAAGGAACGCCGGTAAGTCTAATTGAGGCGCAGGCGGCCAATTGCCCTATAGTCTCTACCCGAGTTGGCGGCATAGAAGATATTGTGCTTGAAAATGATACTGCTTTGCTTAGTGCTTCGGAAGATGATATGGCTTTTGCTGAAAATCTTTATAAATTGATTTCGGATAAAGAATTGCGTGAAAGAATGTCGAAAAATGGAAGAAAATTTGTGACTGAGCGATTCAGTTATAAAACCATGGTCGCCAATATGCATATACTGTACAAGGAAATGCTTGGAAATATTTCTTGATTATAAAACTCAATAAAAAACTTGCCTTCAAAAGGAACATTTTATTATTAACAACGTATTGTAGGGAAAATGTAGCTGTTAATACCTATTAAATAGTAAAAAAATGGTATTTTTGGCATTCTGAACTGTATTTTAATGAGGCAAACACTAAAAATAATTTTCTTAATCGTTGTTCTGCAAACTCTAAATTCCTGCAGAAGTACCAATGAGATGTTTCATTTGAGGTCGCATGAGGTTTTGTCACCAAATTCAGAGCTACTGAGTTCTACACAGTATTATCTTTCTCAGGGTGATGAAATCTCGGTTAAAGTCTATTCAAATGATGGGGAAAAACTACTTGAACCTTTGGCTGTAAATGGTCAGGCGCTTTCAGGAGATATGATATCATATACCATCGAAAGCGATGGCAAAGCAAATCTTCCTATTTTGGGATATTTTTATCTTGCCGGTTATACTACACGGGAGGCAGATTCTTTACTCGTGATTGAGTATAGTAAAACCATTATTGAACCCTATGTTCAAGTGAGAGTGCTGAACAAAAGAGCTTATGTTTTTCCCGGAGGAGGAGAGTCACGAGCCATGGTGATTCCTCTTGAAAATGATCAAACTAGCTTGGTGGAAGCATTGGCTTTGGTCGGTGGAATTAATAATGGCAAAGCTCAAAAAATAAAATTGATACGCAGATATGGAAATACAAGCAAAATATATATGATCGATTTATCGGAATATGATGAGGTGCAATATGCTTCACTTGTTCTTCAGGCCAATGATTTGATTTATGTTACTCCACAAAGCAGAATCAGCCGTAAAATACTCGAAGAAGTGGGACCATATCTCTCACTTATTTCTACTCTTGCCATTATCTATAATATTACTGCCAACTGAGCCACATGATACAGAAGATATCTAAATTTAACGATGAATTTGACTTTAAACTCTTTACCTATATTGCAAAGAGGAACTTGAAGTGGATTATTCTGTTTTTTTTATCACTCTTTCTTCTTCTATTCATTTATTTGAGATATACACAGCCGATTTACGAATCGAGTACTATTGTTCAGCTGAATAGCGACGATAAGGCTCAGAAACTTTTTGAAACCAAAAACCTTTACGACGAAGATATCTACCAAAAGATTGAGATCATGCGCTCATCGGTTTTTATTCGTCGTGTTTTATCACATTTACCCCTCGATGTTAGCATATTTGCCAAAGGTCAGATTCTGAATTTTGAACTGTATAAATCTGCACCTTTCACTATTCAGTATGAAATTCTTGATTCGAGTTTCTTTGGACAATCAATGGAACTTACAGTGCATGAAGATCATTTGTCATTGAATTATCCTTCAATAGATGGAAGGATACAGGAGGTGTCTTTTCAGCCCTATGAAAGTCTTATTCTCCCGCAGTTGGCATTGAGTATTGCCCCTAATGATACTGCTGGCTTCATGCAGACAATGAATAATGAGGAGTTCATTATTGTATTCAATAATTTGGATAATCTGGTAGATCAATATTCGCGTAAAGTAAATATTAGTGTGGTAAACGATGTTGCTAAAACCATTCGTATAAGCATTAAAGATATTAATGCCAGTAAAGCATCGGATATCGTGAATGCCATTACTGCAGAATTTGAGGCTTTTGAAATAGAGCAGCAGAAAGAAAGTTCTGAGAGTATTTTGGAATTCATTGATGGTCAATTGGGTATTGTTGAAGAAAACCTAAATGATTCTGAAGATTCATTGCAGAAAGTATCAGTATCAAATCCGGATACTATACAGGATAAAAGTGGATTAAAAACCCGCTTAATGGAACTTGATCGTCTTATTTCTAAAAGTAAATACGAAAAGGATGCCTTGACAAGCTTTATTGAATCTGTGGAAGATGAAAATAATGATGTACTTTTCTTGATTTCTATGCTTACGGGAACAGAATCCTATACCTATTTGTCTCCATATCTAAATTCATTACAGGAATTGGAATTCAAACGGAACGAATATTTGCTAACCATGACAGAATCTTCTTCTGTGATTGAAGGTTTAGACCAGCAAATTTTGTATCACAAGAAAATGATTCGCCAAAGCGCAAGTAGTTTGCTTAAAAAGTTGAACTCTGATATGCACCAACAAGTGGTAGAAAGAAATAAAATTGCAAGTATTCTGGGGCAGCGTATGATTGATATTCCCGATGATCAAAGTAGGCTTGAGCGTTATTATTCTGTAAATGAGAAATTTTATAATCAGCTTATTGAGAAAAAGATAGAGTATTCTATTGCCATCGCTGGTTATGTGAGTCAGCTTATTGTATTGGAGCCAGCTAGGCCCAACTTTGTTCCGGTTTTTCCAAATAAGAAAATGATTTGGTTGGGTGGTTTTGCATTTGCATTTCTTTTATCTCTGGGATTTATTATTCTAAAATATTTGCTCTATAACGAGGTAGTATCTTTGAAGGATGTTACCCGCTATACTGCTGTGCCTGTTCTGGGTGTAATTCCTAAATACAAAAGTTATATTCCAGTAAGTCAACTTATTGTCGATACCAGACCTCGTTCTCTTCTAGCTGAATCTTTAAGGGCTATTCGAACAAATCTCCAGTTTATTAAAAATGGATCCACTCCTAAAACCATTTCTATTACCAGCACGGTATCGGGTGAAGGGAAAACTTTTGTTGCCATTAATCTTGCCGGTGTGCTTGCTTTTAGCGAAGAGAATGTAATAGTATTGGACTTCGATATGAGGAAACCAAAAATTCACCTTGGTTTTAATACAGATAATGAAAAAGGGGTGAGTTCTATTCTTGCAGGGCACGAAGAAATTGATAATTGTATTCGCAAAAGCGCTTTGGCAAATCTCGATTTCATTACAGCAGGACCAGAACCAATAAACCCTTCAGAGCTTATTCTTGGGGAAAAAATGAATGAAATGTTGGAGTATTTACGTGGAAAATATGCGTATGTAATTATTGATACTCCGCCAATTGGCTTAGTAAGCGATGCAATGAAATGTTTGCAAAATGCCGATTATCCAATTTATGTCATCAGAGCCAATTTCTCCGAGCGTAACTTTATTTATAATGTTGAACGTCTCTATAATGAAAATAATTTCCGCTATCTAAGTGTGATTTTAAACAATGTAGATCCTGATATTACTGGAGCCGGATCGTCGAGAGGTTATGCGTATGGATATGGTTATGGATATGGTCACGATCGCTATGGGTATTACGAAGAGGAGCAGTATCGTCGCAAAGGATTTTTTGGTAAATTTGCAAGATTATTCAGTAGGAAACATGCTTGAGGTAAAGACTTTTAATATAGAAGGACCAGTGCTGTTGATTCCACGTGTTTTTGTTGATGAGCGTGGGTATTTTATGGAATCATACCAGAAAATCAGATTTTTGGAAAATGGTATTTCTTCAAATTTTATTCAAGACAACGAATCAAAATCATCGAAATTTGTTTTAAGAGGGTTACATTTTCAAAAGCCACCTTTTGCTCAGGCAAAATTGGTTCGTGTAATATCAGGAGCAATATTTGATGTGGCAGTAGATATAAGAAAGTCATCTCCAACCTATGGAAAATACATTTCTGCAATTCTTTCAGATGAAAATAAGAACCAACTATTTGTTCCTGAAGGATTTGCTCATGGCTTCTTGGTATTAGAAGAAAATACAATTGTCAATTATAAGGTGAATGCCTTTTATAATAAAGAAAGTGAAGGAACTCTGCAGTGGAATGATGTAGATCTGAATATAGATTGGCCAACGCATGATGTTTCTATTAGCGAGAAGGATGTGCAGGCTTCAATGAATTTTAAAACTTTTCTTACACCTTTTGACTAGCAAATAGAGTATGAATTGGATTAGTGTTTTGATATTTTTTCTTCTGGCCTTAGGCTTTTCAGCTGTGACTAATGGTCTCTTTCTGAAATTCTCTTCCAATATGGGGAGAAGAGATACCAGAATGGATGAAATTAGATGGACTAAAGACGACAAGCCCTCTTTTGGTGGAATTACATTCTATATTATTTTTTTACTTTCTATCATTTCCTTCCTAATTCTTGATCCCGAAGGCGCTGTATTATTTAAAAATACTGAATTCCTCGGTTTTATGCTTGCAGTATCTATTGGATTTTTAACTGGTTTGTTTGATGATGCCTTCAATACCAAACCATTATTGAAACTTGGATCACAAATCCTTGTAGGAGCCATACTGATTGTTTCAGGCACCTATATTCAAATTAGTGGAATCTACTGGCTCGATATTGCCATCACTATGATATGGGTAATTGGAATTATGAATTCCATTAATTTGCTTGATAATATGGATGCCATTTCAACTGTTGTGAGTATTGGTATCTTAAGTAGCTTTTTAGTGATCATTCAATTGAATGGGGCTCAGGATGGTTCATATGCTTTTGTCATTATTGGTCTCATTGCGGCTCTCGGCGGATTTTTGTTTTATAACTGGCATCCATCCAAGTTATTTATGGGCGATACAGGGTCTATGTTTCTCGGTATTGCTGTTGCTTTTTTAGGTATTAAATATGCCTGGAATATTAAAATTGTCGATCTTTCGATGGAGGTACCTGCGATCAATAGACTCATGTTGGTTTTGGTTATTTTTATTCTGCCAATAACTGATACAACAACCGTTTTCTTTAAGAGAATTGTGGCGGGAAGATCTCCTATGCAAGGTGGGAAAGATCATACTACTCATCATTTGTTTTATTTGGGCTTAAAAGAAAGATATGTGGCCTTAATTTATGTAATGATAAGCTTGATTTCTGTTTTTGTCGTTCTGAAAATGATCGAATTGATTTTTGATTGGAATTCTTTTATGACATTGGGCTTTGGATCATATATAATTCTGGTTTTTGGAGCTCTCTTTATGATCTCTCATCTCAATCGCAGTGAAGATCATTATAAATCTTCTGAAAAAGACAAAAAATCTGTCTAGCTTTGCATGTTTTTCTTAATGAATTTGTACCATTTAATGTTGAAATCAATGAAAAAATGGCTAATATTTACTTTTGCATTCTCTATACTTGCTTTACTAGGTCTGCAATTATTTATTTTTTCCAGTATTCAGGAACAAAAAGACGCTGATGAAAAGTATTTTAATCTGGCTCGTCAGGAATACAAAATATTCGTACCCTATATTCCAGATTCTTTAGAACTTTTTGGTGAATTCATTCCTGTTGATCATATCATCGTTCGCGAGAGATTGGAAAATGAAATTGTGAGAAATATGTACTGGCATTCTCATTCAATACTTTTATTAAAACGTTCAGCTAGGTTTTTTCCTGTGATTGAGCCTATCTTAGCCAAAAATAATATTCCCGACGATTTTAAGTTTCTCGCAATGGCTGAAAGTGAATTGACCAATGCTGTGTCGCCAGTTGGTGCTTCTGGGGTTTGGCAATTTATGAAAGGAACCGCACAGGAATATGGATTGGAAGTTTCTGTAGATGTAGATGATCGGTATAATCTTGAAAAATCTACTGATGCAGCATGCCGCTATTTGTTGGCTTCTAAAAATCAATTTGGATCTTGGACTCTGGCCGCAGCAGCATATAATATGGGTGGCGGTGCACTAAAACGAGATATTCAAAGTCAAAAAACGGAAGATTATTTCTCACTTTTACTCAATGATGAAACTGCTCGCTACGTATATCGCATCCTTGCTCTTAAACTTATTTATGAACAACCTTTTCAATATGGGTTTTTTATGCGAAACAAAGACCTGTATCAGCCAATTCCTACGAAAAAGATTAAAGTAAATGCAACTATTAATAGTCTTGTTGATTTTGCAAGCGAACATAACCTGAGTTATATGGAGCTGAAATATGCCAATCCTTGGTTGCGTTCTGATAAATTATATGTGGCATCTGGAAAAACCTATGAGATTGAAATACCTCTAACATTCAGCCATTCTAAATTGATTGAAAGCGTTGTGGAACCTTATACTATTTTTCGGGATAGTGTTGTGATAGAGTAGTTGAAAAAGAATAATGGCTAAAGAAAGTGTATATCTTGAAATTATTGGTGCCAGGGAACATAACCTGCGCAATATAAACCTACGCATTCCTCGCAATGAATTGGTGGTTATTACCGGCTTAAGTGGCAGTGGAAAATCATCACTTGCTTTTGATACGATTTTTGCTGAAGGTCAAAGAAGATATCTCGATACTTTTGCCGCTTATGCAAGGCAATTTATGGGTGGTCTGAAAAGACCTGATGTAGATAAAATTAGTGGTCTTTCTCCTGTTATTGCTATTGAACAGAAATCTGGTTCTAAAAATCCTCGTTCTACGGTGGGCACCATCACAGAGGTTTACGATTACCTTCGATTGCTCTTTGCCCGCGTTTCAACAGCATATTCTAGCGAAACCGGTAAGGAAATGGTTCAGTATAGTGATAAGGAAATTCGTGATTTAATAAGTTTGCGTTACGATAGCGAACTTATTTATATTCTTGCACCATTGGTGAAAGCCCGAAAAGGACATTATCGTGAACTTTTTGAGCAGTATCGAAAAATGGGCTTCATGCAAATGTATATCGATGGGGAATTGGTGGAGCTTAAACCCAAAATGCAGATTGATCGGTATAAAATTCATGATATCGATGTGCTGATTGATAGAATTGAAGTGAAGGATGCATCAGCAAAGAGGCTGAAAGATGCTCTTGACCTGGCGTTGCGTTACGGAAAAGGTAATGTCAGCATTATAAAGCATGAAAGTAGCGAGAAAAAGTTCTTTAGCCGCAATCTGATGTGTGAGGAAAGTGGAATTTCATATGAAATGCCCGAACCCAATACTTTTTCTTTTAATTCTGCTTATGGCGCTTGCCAAAATTGTAAGGGTATCGGTAAAGTGTCTGAAATAGATATGAAGAAAGTTATTCCGGAGCCAAGAGTTACCATTAGAAATGGTGGAATTGCGCCGCTGGGTCCCTATAAAAATAATTGGATTTACAAACAGGTAGAACTTATTTGCCGAAAATATGGTCAAAGCCTCGATGAGGAAGTTGCTGACTTAAACGAAGACGCTCTCCATGCTATTTTATATGGATCAAATGAAATGCTTACGCTTAAAAACGATTATGTAGGGGTTACGTCAAGCTATAATCTTTCTTTCGATGGTATAATCAATATTCTGAAACAACAAAATGAGGAGGAATTAACGCCTTCCGTCAAACGTTGGGCAGATTCTTTTATGAACATGACTGAGTGCCCTGCTTGTAATGGTTCTCGTTTGAAAAGTGAAGCACAGAATTTTAGAATTGATGGAAAAACCATTCACGATATTTCTTCTTTGGATATTCAAGACTTAAAAGATTGGATTGAACAATTGCCTAGTCATTTCGATGAGCGAAAAAATCTTATCGCCACAGATGTACTAAAAGAGCTTTCTTCACGCGTGTCTTTTTTATTGGATGTTGGCCTCGAATACCTTAGTCTCGATCGACCAGCATACAGCCTTTCTGGCGGTGAGATGCAGCGTATACGCTTGGCTACACAGATTGGTAGCCGCCTTAGAGGTGTGCTTTATATTCTCGATGAGCCAAGCATAGGTTTGCATCAGGATGATAACCGGAAACTCATTGCCAGTGTTAGAAAATTGCGCGATATGGGTAATTCTGTCATTGTTGTGGAACATGATGAGGAAATGATTCGTTCTGCCGATTATATTCTCGATATGGGACCCGGCGCCGGAAGAGAAGGTGGGCTTATTTCAGCCGAAGGAAAATTGTCTGAGATGATGAAATGCTCATCGCTTACCTGTGATTATCTTAGTGGTCGTAAACAAATGCCTTTACCTGAGATAAGAAGACCTGCTGGTGCAGATCGACTGGTTCTTAAAGGCGCCTCTGGGCATAATCTTCAAAAAATTGATGTGGAATTTCCATTGGGTTTATTTATTTGTGTTACAGGCGTTTCAGGAAGCGGTAAATCTACTTTGGTGAATGAAACCCTTTACCCATCAATAAGCAGAGAGTTTTATCGTTCCCTTAAAGAACCGTTGTCTTATCAAAAACTGGAAGGTTTAGAATTGATAGACAAAGTGGTGGAGATTGATCAAAGTCCTATCGGACGCACACCTCGGTCAAATCCGGCTACATATACTGGTGTTTTCGATGAAATTAGAAAGCTTTATGCATCATTGCCCGAGTCGAAAGCAAGGGGTTATAAGCCAGGCCGTTTTTCGTTCAATGTTAGTGGCGGAAGGTGTGAAACATGCAAAGGCGCAGGTTTAAAAACCATTGAAATGAATTTTCTCCCCGATGTATATGTTACTTGCGACGATTGTTATGGTAAACGATACAATAAGGAAACACTTGAAGTAAGATTTAAAGGAAAAAGCATTAGTGATGTTTTGGATATGACTATAAATCAGTCTGTTGAGTTTTTCGATAACCATCCTCGTATTCGTCGTATTCTTAAAACACTGCAGAAAGTCGGTCTGGGATATATTTCACTGGGGCAGCAATCAACCACAGTAAGTGGGGGAGAAGCACAGCGGGTAAAATTATCGTCAGAACTGAGTCGAAAAGCCAGTGGGAAAACGCTCTATATTCTCGATGAACCCACTACGGGTTTGCATTTCGATGATATCAGGGTCTTGTTGGAAATGATGAACGAGCTGGTTGCAAAAGGCAATACAGCCATTGTGATAGAACATAATTTGGATGTAATTGCATTTGCAGATTATATTGTAGATTTGGGTCCCGGGGGAGGTAAAAATGGTGGCAAGATTGTTGGGGTAGGTACTCCTGAGCAGCTGGCAGCAAAGAAAAACTCTTTAACCGGCAAACATTTGAAAGCATATTTTTTAAAACGTAAAAACAATAGTCATGGAAATTGACAATAAGAAATTTGAAGAGTGGGGTGAAGAAGAAAGCAAAATTCGTCGCGCCCTTTCCCCAAAAGATTGGAATGAAATAAAAACACACGATTCATGGCAGATTTTTAGAATCATGTCAGAATTTGTGGAAGGATTTGAAAAAATGTCGGAAATAGGACCTTGTGTCACTGTTTTTGGTTCAGCAAGAACTAAACCCGATGATCCAAATTATGAACTTGCCGCAAAAATTGCTTTCAAACTTGTAAAACGAGGCTTTGGGATAATTTCAGGCGGTGGCCCCGGAATTATGGAGGCAGCAAACAAAGGTGCTTCGAAAGCAAAAGGTAAATCGGTTGGCTTGAATATAGAACTGCCTTTTGAGCAGGAATCAAATCCTTATATTGATTATGATAAACTGATTACGTTTAAGTATTTCTTCGTTCGTAAAACCATGTTTACCAAATACAGCCAAGGTTTTGTTGTGCTTCCAGGTGGATTTGGTACCTGCGACGAGCTTTTTGAAGCATTGACGCTGATTCAAACCGGTAAAATTGCACATTTTCCAATTGTAATGGTTGGTAAAGAATATTGGAAAGATCTTGATGCATGGTTCAAGAAAACTATGCTGAAAAATGGTACTATCGGTGAAGATGATATCAATCTATACGAAATTGTTGATACCGCCGATGATGCTGTTGCTGTAATCAGCGATTTTTATGAAAAATATAAGCTCAAACCCAATTTTTAATCGTGAAAACGGAAATTCAAATCCTTTTTATTCCTGAAGACGGTGATTTTGTTTCTCATATTGCGGTGCAGGTTGAAGTGAATGGCAAACCCGCAAGAATGATTATCGATACCGGAGCATCAAACACAGTTTTTGATGTAAATATGGCTGATGAATATGATCTTCTGGTTAAATCTATTCCATCGGGTGAGAAGGCTGTGGGATTGGGCTCTAGCCAGCTTGAAACCAATATGGCTGCAAAGGTTTCTTTTAAAGCAGGAGAGATGGAATTCAATAAATTTTCTTTCGTTTTATTGGATCTCGAGATCATAAATGATACATTCAAAAAGATGGGTATTGGCAGAATAGAAGGAATAATAGGAACAGATCTACTGTTAATGTGCAAAGCCACTATTAATTACAGAAAAAAAATACTGACATTATCTTGCACTAAAAAACAGCTGCAAAAGGCATTCAAACTCGATTTGAATAAAATTTGACTTGCTCGAAAATATATGATTTACTATTATATGTAAACTTATTTGCATAATTTTTTGAATTATTCGTGCACTTATTCTATCTTTGCACCTCCAAAAAAAATTGTAAAATAGTCTTTTAAACTACATATTATGCAAATCAGAGGAACTATCAGATTTTTTGCTATCATCTTTGTTCTAGTGAGCTTGTTCTCGCTCTCATTTACTGTTTGTACACGACAAGTGGAGAAGGATGCAAAGGATTTTGCCTACAGTGACATGACCATGAACGAGGCCATCATCCTTGCGGACGGCGACAGCCTTAGAGAAAGAGTTATATACGATTCTCTAGCGGCTCTTAAAGAGAGTATCTATCTCGACTCAATGGCCAACGAAGTTGTTTACAATATTCTGATCAAAAAATATACTTACAGCGACTGTAAGGAAAAGGAATTGAATCTTGGTCTTGACCTCAAGGGCGGGATGAACGTAACGCTTGAAATTTCAGAATCTGATATTATTATTGCTTTGTCTGGTAATAATCAAAGTCCTGTTTTCTCTAAAGCTATTGATATGGCTAATGAGAAGCGTAAAAGCAGTCAAACAGAGTTCCTCGATCTTTTTGTTGAAAGTATTCGTGAGCTGGATCCTAATAAACCCCTTGCTACTTATTTCCTTACTAGGGAAATGAACGATAAAATCAATACCAATACCACCGATGATGAGGTAATAAGTATTCTTGCTGAGGAAATCGATGGCGCGATTGATCGTACATTCTTGGTTTTGAGAAAACGTATTGACCGTTTTGGAGTAACACAGCCAAATATTCAAAAACTAAGTACTCAGGGTCGTATTCTCGTTGAACTTCCTGGTGTTAAAGATCCTACCCGTGTTCGTAAAATTTTGCAGGGAACTGCTAAACTCGAGTTCTGGGAAACTTGGGAATTTAAAGAAGTTCGTCCAATGCTTGAGCAGGCCAATGAACAGCTTCGCAAGATGCTCAGTCATGAAGTTACAGATTCACTTGCTGGTGATTCACTTGCTGGTGATATTGTAGAGACCGATACTGCCAAAACCGATACTACTGTTGCTGATGCAGGAAATTCTCTGGAGCAACAATTGGATGGTGTTAACGATCCTTCGTCAACCGATACCAGTCAGGCTGCTCAGTTTGCTCAGTTTGCAAAAGAAAATCCTCTCTTTGCTTATTTAACACTCAACCTTCAGGAATTAGACGGACAATATTATGATGGTCAGGGCCCTTTGGTTGGATATGCCAATGCAAAAGATACTGCAATTATTAACCGTTATCTTGGAATGACCTCTGACTTGTTCAGAAATGCTCGCTTTCTCTGGACAGCAAAACCTTTGAATGAAACCGATGCCAGTAATATTTTTAGCCTAATTGCAATTCGTGTAAAAAATACCGATGGTAAAGCTCCATTAGAAGGAGACTTGGTTGCAGATGCTTGGCAGGATTATGACCAAAATGGACAGGTTGAAGTTTCTATGGTAATGAATTCTGAAGGAGCAAAGGTTTGGAAAAAACTTACAGGTGATAATGTAGGCAGAAGTATTGCTATTGTTCTCGATGATTATGTATATTCTTATCCTACTGTAAATGGTGAAATTCCTAGTGGTCGATCTTCAATTTCAGGAGATTTCTCTGTAGCTGAAGCTCAGGATCTTGCCAACGTGTTGAAGTCAGGTAAACTTCCTGCTCCTGCACGTATTGTGGAAGAAGCTGTTGTTGGACCATCACTGGGTCGCGAAGCTGTAAGTTCAGGTTTGTTGTCTTTCTTGATTGCGTTTTTACTTGTTCTTCTTTATATGTTGCTCTTTTACTCTAAGGCGGGTATTGCAGCAAATGTGGCTTTGATTACCAACGTTGTACTGGTCTTTGGAGTACTGGCTTCTTTGGGAGCAGTATTAACATTGCCGGGTATAGCAGGTATTGTGCTAACGCTTGGTATGGCGGTAGATGCCAACGTAATTATCTTTGAGCGTATTAAGGAGGAACTGCGAGCCGGAAAGGGTACCAGGCTCGCTGTTGAAGATGGATATAAGAATGCTTACAGTGCTATTATTGATGGTAACGTAACAACATTACTTACTGGTATTATTTTAGCATGGTTTGGTGCCGGTCCTATTCAAGGATTTGCAACTACTTTGATTATTGGTATTCTTACTTCTCTGTTCTCTGCTATTTTTATCTCGAGAATGTTCTTTAACTATTGGCTTGATAAGAACAAAAATATCTCTTTCGATATTAAACTAACACGTAATTTCCTTGTAAATTCCAAATTCGACTTTATCAAAGCTCGTCGTGTTGCATTAATGTTTTCAGTAGTTGTTATCGCAATCGGAATTTTCTTCCTGGTAACCAAAGGTCTAAATTATGGTGTTGATTTTTCCGGTGGTCGTACTTATGTTGTTCGTTTCGATAAAAACGTCTCTACTACTGATATTCGTTCCGATTTGTTTCAATCATTTGGCGAAAGTTCTGAAGTGAAAACTTTTGGTTCTGCCAATCAGGTGAAAATTACCACCAAATACAAGATTGACGATAATACTCAGGAAGCTGACTCAATTGTGGAAACACAGATTTTTAGTGTGCTTCAGAAATATTTCAATACAGACATGACATTTGAAGAATTTGTGTCTGATGATGAAAATAAAATCCTTGGCCGACTCAGTAGTCAGAAAGTAGGTCCTACTATCGCCGATGATATTAAAACATCAGCCATTTATTCGTTGGCTTTTGCTTTAATTGCGATCTTTATTTATATCGCAATCCGATTTAACAAGTGGTACTATGGTCTAGGAGGGGTTATTGCACTTTTCCATGATTCAATAATCACGGTGAGTCTTTTCTCGATATTCTATGGTATATTACCCTTTAATCTGGAGGTGGATCAAGCATTTATTGCGGCGATACTTACCATTATTGGGTATTCAATTAATGATACTGTGATTATTTTTGACCGTATCAGGGAGTATATTGGACTTTATCCTAAGCGTACACTTAAAGATAATATGAATGCAGCTCTAAACAGTACATTGTCCCGTACAATCAATACTGCTGGAACCACTTTGGTGGTACTTTTGGCTGTTTTCCTCTTTGGTGGTGAAGTGATTCGTGGATTTAGCTTTGCGTTGATGATGGGTGTACTAGTTGGTACTTATTCGTCAATATTTATTGCGACTCCAGTTTCATATGATCTCGCGAAAAAGAAACTTGAAGATAAGACTAAAAAATAATCTGTTTTGAAGGTCGTCTTTTTGACGACCTTTTTTATTGATTATATGTGACTTACAATAATTAATACATTATTTTTTCTATTAAAATATATTTTTTTGTTGTCAATCACGTTTATTTCATAATAAATTTATAATTTAGCATCACGAAATGGTCTCAAAAATTGAAACTTATAACTGGGGTATGAAAAACAGGTATTCGCTAATTTTAATAGTTCTTTTGTCCTTATTAATAGTTCCACAGGGCGTTGTGAAAGCCCAAAAGAATTTTGCTGGAGAAGCCGATAAGAAATTTGAACTGCATAAATATTACGACGCCATTCAACTGTACAAAAAGGCTTATACTAAAGTTAAGGGTAATAAGCTGGAAAAAAATCGAATTTTGTTTCAGATTGGTCGTTGTTACTACTATGTAAATGATATGAAAAAAGCTTCACTCACTATGAAACGAGTGGTGAGTGCTAAGTATCCAGAACCCGATGCCCATTATATATACGGTGATGCATTAAAGGCAATGGGAGAATATGAAGATGCTTTAATTGCTTTTCAGGAGTTCAAAAAAACATTCCCGGATGATATCCGGGCCGATATTGGCATTGAATCTTGCAATATGGCAGTAGCATGGATGGATAATCCTACACGATACGAAGTAGAACCTAACCGTAAATTAAATTCCAGAAACGCAGACTTTGCGCCATCTTATTATGATAAAAAGCATAAAGCACTCATGTTTACAACCTCGAGAGAAGAAGTCTATGGTCGTGGTACAGATAGTTGGACGGGTCTGCCATTTACAGATTTCTTTGTGGTTAGTAAGGATCGTAAGGGTAATTGGGGAACCCCTGTTCCTTTAGATGAGGAAGGCGTTATCAACTCAGAAGCTAATGAAGGAGCCGGTACTTTTGATCCCAAGTTCAGAGAGTTATATTTCACACGTTGTCAGGCAGTGAAAAAGAAGAAAATGGGTTGCGAGATATATGTGGCAGTGAAAAAGGGTCGTACCTGGAGTGAGCCTGAAGTGATTACTTTGGCTGCAGATTCATTTACTGTTGGTCATCCTGCTATGATTGATGAAAATACTATGATTTTTGCATCAAATATGCCTGGTGGTGAAGGTGGTAGAGATTTGTGGATGGTAAAACGTCCGAAAAAGAATAAGCCTTTTGAAAAAGCTGAAAACCTTGGTAATGTTATAAATACTCCCGGTGATGAATTATATCCCACCATTCGTTTGGTTGGTGACCATGTTTATATGTATTTCTCAACAAATGGTCGCGCCGGTATGGGTGGACTCGATATATTCAAAACCGAACTAATAGATGGTAAATGGACAGAGCCAGAAAATATGAAGTATCCCATCAATTCAAATGGTGATGACTTTCATATGATTTTTAGTGATCTTCCTGACGATTTGAAGGAAGCCGATGCTAAAGAAATGGGTTGGTTCACAACCAACCGTAAAGGTGGTCGTGGTAATGACGATATTTGGTCATTCCGTATGCCTCCAATTCTATTTACCCTCACAGGTATCGTACGCGACGACAGTACCAAGGAAATTATTGTTGGTGCTCTTGTGCAATTAGAAGGTTCAGATGGAACTGTTCTGCAAGATTCTACAGATGCAACCGGTTCTTATTATTTCGATAATACTCAAATTCTGGAGGAAACAACTTATCGTCTCAATGTTAGTAAAGTAGATTATTATTCGGAGAAAGGTAAAGAAACTACAGTTGGTCTTATAGAAAGTAAAGATTTGGTACACGATTTCAATTTAGTTCCAATACCAAAGAAACCTATTGTTCTTCCTGATATTCTTTATGATTTCAATAAATGGGATCTTAAACCTCAGTATCAGGACAGTCTCCTTGGATTGGTGCAAATTATGAAGGAAAATCCAAATCTTATTATCGAACTCGGCTCTCATACTGATGTTCGTGGTTCCGATGAGTTTAATGATACACTTTCTTTCAAGCGTGCTAAAAGTTGTGTAGATTATATCGTAACAGAGCAGGGCATTGAGCCAGATCGTATTAAGCCTAAAGGATATGGTGAAAGAGTACCTCGCCTCCTGCAAAAAGATAAAACTGTAATTTTTGAAGGCGATACTTTCTTCTTCGAAAAAGGTCTTGTGATGACAGAAGAATATATAAACGGTTTGTCCTCAAGAAAAGAACAGGAAGCTGCTCACCAATTAAACCGTCGTACTACTTTTGAAATAGTAGGAACCGATTACGTGCCTCAAAAAGACACCAATACTCCGATAGATCCGAAAATTGAAATTATCAATAATGATGGTGATGATAACGGGGATGTTGATAATGGTGAAGAAGAAGGTGGCACCAATGAAGAAGGTGCAGATAATCCGAATTTAAATGACAAGGTTATTTTGAATCAAGATTACTAGATATTTCCAAAATATGATCAAAAGCATTCTCTTCGGGGAATGCTTTTTAATTGTAGTATATGAGCGAAAAGGATAAATACTTAATGCGTGGTGTTTCCTCTGGTAAGGAAGAAGTGCATGCAGCGGTAAAAAAGCTGGAAGATGATCTTTTTCCCAGAGCTTTTTGTAAAATACAGAAAGATCCCGGAATGGATAGTCGATATCTCGTACTTCATGCCGATGGAGCAGGAACTAAAAGCGCTCTTGCTTATGCGTATTGGAAAGAAACAGGCGATCTTTCTGTTTGGAAAGGTATTGCTACCGATGCAATGGTAATGAATACCGACGACATGATGTGCACCGGAATAAGCAATCGTTTTTTTGTGTCTTCTACCATTGGAAGAAATAAACAACTTATTAGTGGAGATGTTATTGCTGCATTGATTGAAGGCAATACGCTTTTTGCAGAGAAAATGAAGAAATATGGTGTAGATGTTCAATTATGCGGTGGCGAAACTGCCGATGTAGGCGATTTGGTTCGTACAATAATTGTTGATGCTACAGCACTCGGTTATCTGAATGAAGCTGAAATTATCAGTAATGAAAAAATTGAAGCAGGGGACTTAATTGTCGGATTCTCTTCTTATGGACAATGTGAATGGGAAGATACATATAATAGTGGTATAGGAAGCAATGGCCTGAGTTCTGCCCGACACGATATTTTTTCTAAAGATATTGCCTTTAAATATCCAGAAAGTTTCGACCCGACCATTGAAAAATATGCATATATAGGAAAACATAAGCTAACCGATGCTTCACCTATTGAAAATGTGGATATGGGTAAATTGGTTTTGAGTCCGACTCGTACTTATCTCCCTTTTGTGAAAAAGGTTTTTGATGCTATGCGTCCTGACATTAAAGGAATGATTCATTGTACCGGAGGCGGACAATTCAAAACGTTCAACTATATAAAGAATTTACATGTGCTTAAAAGCGATTTTCTAGCCGTTCCACCGCTTTTTACAACAATAATGAAAGATACGGGCACAAAACCGGAAGAGATGTACAGAACCTTCAATATGGGGCATAGGCTTGAAATGTATGTTGGAGATATGCAAACAGCTAATACCATAATTAATATGGCTCAGAATATGGGCATTGAAGCCAAAGTAATTGGACAATGCTTGCCATTTAATGGCCGGAAAGTTGAATTGGATACGCCTTACGGAAAGTTTGAGAAGATTGAAAACTAAGAATTATGATTGACAAATTGAGGCTAATTGCCGAAAAACACGAAGAAATAGAACTGAAACTTCAGGATCCTGATCTCATGGATGATATGAAGCAGTATGTAAAATTGAATAAGGATTATAAAGAATTACAGCCTGTTGTAGATGCTTATCACGAATACTCCAATATACTTAGTAATATCGAAAATGCAAAATCAATACTTCAGAATGAGAAGGATGATGAGTTTCGTGAAATGGCAAAAATGGAGCTGGAGGAGTTGAATGATAATAAAGATAAGTTGGAGGAGGAGATTAGAATATTGCTTCTTCCCTCTGATCCTCAGGATAGAAAGAATGCTATAGTTGAAGTGAGAGCCGGAACTGGTGGTGATGAAGCCAGCCTTTTTGCCGGAGATTTATACCGCATGTATATTCGTTTTTGTGAATTGCAGAAATGGAAAGTGGAAACAGTTGATTTCACTGAAGGTACTATGGGTGGGTATAAGGAAATTATTCTAAATGTGAAGGGAGATTCCGCCTATGGCATCCTGAAATTTGAATCTGGTGTGCATCGTGTGCAACGGGTTCCTGAAACAGAAGCGCAGGGTCGAATTCATACTTCTGCTGCATCAGTTGTGGTATTGCCTGAAGCAGATGAAGTAGATGTAGAAATTAAGGATAGTGATATCCGAAAAGATACCTATTGCTCCTCAGGGGCTGGAGGTCAATCAGTAAACACAACGTACTCTGCTGTTCGTTTAACCCACGTGCCAACAGGTATTGTAGTAACCTGTCAGGATGAGCGAAGCCAAATTAAAAATCATGAAAAGGCTTTGAAAGTATTGCGTAGTCGTATTTTTGAAATTGAGCATCAGAAGTATCTCGATGCAGTTTCAAGTAAACGTAAAACCATGGTTGCTAGTGGAGATCGTTCTGCTAAAATCAGAACGTATAATTATCCGCAAAATCGGATTACCGATCACCGTATCGGTCTCACAATACACAATATGACCAATGTTTTAAATGGCGACTTACTGCCTGTAATTGAAGCACTTCAGGTGGCTGAAAACGCTGAAAGAATGAAAGAAGGTGTTGATTAAAAAAATGATATGAATAAAGAAGAACTCAGAGATTTAATACTGCGCAAAAAATCGGTTTTGTGCGTTGGTTTGGATACAGATATCAGCAAAATTCCATCGTTTTTTAAAGATAAATACGCAGACGAGGATATTGTTTTTGAGTATAATAAACAGATTATTGATGCCGTTTTGCCCTATACTGTGGCTTTTAAGCCTAATTTGGCTTTCTATGAATCGAGAGGTGTTTCCGGATGGATCAGTTTGCAGAAAACAATGCAGTATATTGAGTCGAAGAAGGAAGAAGTTTTTTTAATTGCCGATGCAAAGCGCGGAGATATTGGAAATACAAGCGGGCAATATGCAAAAGCATTTTTTGATCAAGAACAATCAGGTTTTAATTTTGATGCGGTAACGGTTGCGCCTTACATGGGTATTGACTCTGTGAGTCCTTTCCTTGCATTTGAAGGTAAATGGGTTATTATTCTGGCGCTTACCAGCAATCCCGGAGCTGATGATTTTCAGTTAAGTACTTGCAAAGAAACGGATGAAAAGCTTTTTGAAAAAGTACTCAGGGTATCATCAGAGTGGGGAAGTGATGAAAATACCATGTATGTGATTGGAGCCACTCGTTCAGATATGTTAATAAAAGTGCGTGAAATTGTACCTGAACATTTTTTATTAATCCCTGGAGTTGGCGCTCAAGGCGGAAACCTGAAAGAAGTTTTACATTTAGGATGGAATAATTTCGGTGGAATCTTGATTAATGCATCGAGATCTATTATATTTGCAAAAGGAGAAGAAGATTTTGCGGAAGCTGCTGCGGCGGAAGCAAAGAAACTTCAAAATGCAATGAGTTCATTTATTAGTGCCCATAAGTAAAACTATGAAAGTAACACTAAGTATATTATTGATGTTTCTTGTCAGCCTGTCTTTTGCCCAGGGTGATGACTGGTTCGATGATCTTGAAAATGTTACCCAGGATGTAGACGAGCCAATGTTATATTATGAGCGTTTTAACTCTTTTACTGAAGGAGATAGCGTTAGAAGATGCGATAAAAGACCTTGCAGCGGTATTATAAAAGATTATTATGAAAATGGTGCATTGAAGCATAAAGGCTATTACGAAGGTGGACGTTTGATTAATGGCTATGAGAACTATTATGATAATGAGCAAGTTGAACGTAATTTTAAGTTGATCGGAACAGGAAGTGCTTTATTAACAGTGTATTATAAAGATGGAACCCTGCGGTCTCGAGTGGAGTATAGAAAGAAAAGTCCTATAAAATGGGAAGATTATTATCCCAATGGTAATATTGAATTTATTGAGGAGTACGATAAAAAGTTGGAATTCTATATCAAGTATAATTTCTATTATATGAATGGTAATCCTCAGAATATTCTTGAGCTGGTCGATGAAAAAGAAAGAATTTATACATCAAAAGAGTATTATCGGAATGGCAATATAAAAAGTGAAGGCTTGCGTCAAATGAATGCTTCACTGGGCGATTATGTTAGAATTGGTGAGTGGAAATTCTACAATGATGAAGGCAAACTTACTGAAAACAAGAATTTTTATAAAGGAGAAGAACTAGAAGAAGATGAAGACTTCCTTGACGACCTCTAGACCTTTTTCCTATTTTCAAGCCACTTTAAAGCTTCTTTTTTACTCAATGCCGACAATTCATTGTTCTTTACAAATGAAATTACAGCATTTGCATCGTATTTGCTGTATTGTCTCAAAGCCCAGCCTATCGCTTTGCGAATAAAAAAATCCTTTTCTCCACTAAGAGATTTACAAGCGTGAAATAAAAAATCAGTATCGGTTTCGTTTTTATATTTCAACTGGAAGATTATTGAAGACCTTTTTAGCCAAAGATTCTCGCTACTCATCCATTTTGCAGCATATTTGATTTTGGCTTCAGGGTATTTTAGAAAATATGAACCTGCAAGCGATGGGGCAATATGATCAATTGTGTCCCACCAACTCTTTTGAGTGATGAGCTCTTCAAATACATCAATGATTTCTTTTGGAAATTGCTTGCGAAGTGAATATGTTAACTCCATCCCCGTGTACTGCATCTCTCGATACGGACTCTGCCAACAGAGTGAAATAAACTCCTCAATATCTTCAATGCCAGGTTTGCTATTTGCTTTAATAAATTCAGTTTTAAGTTCATTTCTAATAGGAGAAGCCAAACCGATATAATCGAACTGATTGCGCATATATTTTTTCATCCAAAATGCTTTTTTAGGATTGGATTGTTTCAAATAATGCGATTCAAGAGCCTGAACGTATTTCTTCATGTTAAAATCTAAGCCATTTAAACAATTCTCTGAAGCTGGCTTTTTTTCCATACATCAAAATACCTGTTCTGTATATTTTTGAGGCCAACCATGTTGTAAAAACGAAGCCAATTATAAGCATGCCGAAGGAAAGTCCAATTTCCCAAAGAGCTACAGGAGGGTTGAAAGGGATTCTAGCCATCATCACAATTGGCGACGTGAATGGAATCATCGACATCCAGAAGGCAACTGGTCCATCGGGATTATTGAGGACAAATTGCAGACTTACAATGGCCAGAATAAGTGGTATGGTGACCGGCAACATAAACTGTTGCGTATCCGTTTCATTGTCTACCGCCGATCCAATAGCCGCAAATAGTGATGCATAAAGTAGGTATCCTCCTATAAAGTAGAAAAGAAACATTAGTAAGATGGTACCAAACTGAATTTGACGAATACCCTCCAATAAGTTATTGGCTTTATCCTGAGAGAAATCAATGCTATCTTGTTGATTGGCTATCTCACTAGGTGTAAGACCTTTATTATCAATGATATGGGTATCTGGCGATTTATACTTAAATAAATCAGGGTTTATTTCTTGAAATGTTAATACAATTACCCCCGTAAGAAGAACCCAAAGAATAAACTGGGTGAGACCAACAAATGCAATGCCCACTATTTTCCCCATCATCAACTGGAAAGGCTTTACAGAACTAACAATTACTTCAACGATGCGGGAGGTTTTTTCTTCAATTACCCCTCTCATTACCTGTGCACCATAGAGGAAAATGAAAATGTAAATGAGCAGACCGCTGATAAGACCTAAAGCATAACTGATTTCAGAGTAATTCTGCTTTTCTTCCCCTTCTTGCCAGATAAATGTGTTAATTTTGACGTTAACTTCTATGTCTTCAAGAACTTTTTTATCGATACCCGATAGAGCCAGTCGGTGAGCTTCAAGTTTTTTCTGAATGACCGACTCCATGTCGTTGACAAGATTGAGCCCTACATTGCTAGTAGATAGTAGTTTAATAGCATTAGGGTTATTGAGCGATGATTCGGGAATATGGAGTAGGGCATCGTAGCCCAATTCCTCAAATTGATCGAGCGCTGATACATAATCCATGTATAGGTTTTCGTAATGGATTTTCTCATTGCCCTTAAATTCATTGTAGAAAAGACCCGTTTCATCAAGAACAGCAACTTTTAATTCACGATCACTAATATTGGCAAGATAAACTGGTACTACAAAAAGTGCAGCCATGAGTATAGGACCAAGAATAGTCATTATGATAAAAGATCTTTTCTTAACCCTAGATAGATATTCTCTGCGTATAATGATAAAAATCTTGTTCATAGTATTTTATTTTGCGTGCCCAGCTTCAGTAACTTTCCTAATAAAAATTTCGTTCATGGTGGGTAAAATCTCCTCGAAAGAAGAGATTTGACCATGAGGCATCACTTTTTGAAGTAATTCGTTAGAACTTACATTATCAGGGAGATCAACCTTAAATGAGTTGCAATCATTGATGTCTGATAGCTTTTTAATATTGAAGTTTTCTGGAAGAATTTCTGTAATTTCTTTTTGCAAATCTCTGATTTTAAGCTGATAAGAATTTGTCTTATACTCCTGTTTAATACTGTTCATTTCCCCTTTGAGAATCACTTTGGCCTGATTGATAAGAGCAATATTATCGCAAAGTTCTTCAACTGAAGACATATTATGCGTAGAAAATAGTATTGTAGATCCTTTCTTACTGAGTTGTAATATTTCTTGTTTTAATAATTCAGCATTGATAGGATCGAAGCCACTAAATGGTTCATCAAAAATAAGGAGCGATGGCTCATGTACTACCGTTACAATGAATTGTACTTTTTGCGCCATGCCTTTAGAAAGTTCTTCAACTTTTTTATTCCACCAGTTTTCAATTTCAAATTTTTGAAACCATTCTTTTAGTCTTAGATGAGCATCTATTTTACTCAATCCTTTTAGCCTGGCAAGATACATCGCTTGTTCACCAACTTTCATTTTTTTGTACAAGCCTCTTTCTTCAGGTAAGTATCCTATATTTGCAATATGATTAGGATGAAGTTTTTCTCCACGAATGCGAATTTCACCTTGATCAGGTCCGATAATCTGATTGATAATTCGAATAAACGTAGTTTTTCCGGCACCATTAGGACCAAGTAATCCAAAAATACTTTGCTCTTTAACCTCAATACTTACACCATCAAGAGCGGTGTGACCAGCATAGTGCTTTGTTATGTTTTCTGCTTCAAAAAAGTTCATGTGTTGTGTCTTATTCAAAATATTCTCTCATGCGATCGAAAAATGATTTGCTTTTTTTGTCTTGATCGGGAATGAAATTCTTCTGTGTTTTTAGCTCCTCCAATAGTTTCTTCTCCTCTTTGGTAACGCTTGAGGGTACCCAAATATTTACACTAACGATTAAATCGCCTTTACCATATCCGTTTACTTCAGGAATTCCTTTCCCACGAAGGCGGAATAATTTACCGGCTTGCGTGCCTGAAGGAATTTTAATTCTTGCTTTGCCACCTAGTGTTGGAATTTCAACGGTTGTTCCCAATACCGCTTCGGTATAAGAGATGCTGTGTTCATAAAGGATATTTATTCCGTCTCGTTTAAATATATCATGCTCATTTTCTTCAATCAGAACGATTAAATCGCCAGGAACACCTCCACGAGGAGCTTCATTCCCTTTTCCTGACAGACTGAGTTGCATTCCATGCTCAACACCTGCAGGAATTTTTATGGAAATAATTTCTTCTCCTTTGGTGAGCCCGCTACCACTACATGTAGTACAACGGTCGGTAATAACTTTACCTTCACCATTACACCGGGGGCAGGTAGATGCGGTTTGCATTTGACCAAGAAACGTATTGCTGATACGAGTTACACGGCCACTACCATTACAGGTTTGGCATGTCCCCATTTTACTGGCATCTTTAGCTCCGCTTCCACCACAAGTATCACAATGAACCTGTTTGTTAACTTTGATTTTCTTTTCTACGCCATTAGCAACTTCTTCAAGGTTGAGTTTCACTCTGATACGCAAATTTGAACCACGCACTACCCTTTGTCTTGATTGGGTGCGTCCACCAAATCCTCCAAAACCTCCGCCGAAAAAATCGCCAAAAATATCGCCAAAATTGCTGAAAATATCATCCATTGACATTCCACCACCAAAACCACCGCCGGCAGCACCGCTCATTCCTGCATGCCCAAATTGGTCGTAGCGACTGCGCTTTTGTGGATTGCTCAAAACTTCGTATGCTTCAGCTGCTTCCTTAAACTTTTCTTCGGCTTCTGCATTATCAGGGTTTTTGTCAGGATGATATTCAATGGCCTTCTTTCGATAAGCTTTTTTTAGCTCACTTTCACTGGCATCCTTGCTAACACCTAATATTTCGTAATAATCTCTTTTACTCACCTGCTTGAAATTAATTTCCTACTATAACTTTGGCAAAGCGTATTACTTTTCCCTTTAAAGTGTACCCTTTTTCTATTTCTTCCACTACTTTACCTTTCATTTTTTTATTCTCTACCATGGTAAGGGCTTCATGGTAATCGGTGTCAAACTCCTTGCCTTTGCAGTCCATGGCTTCAAGTCCTTTTTGCTTCAAAATACCATGTAATTTGTTGTATATCAGCTCGAATCCTTCTTTCACAATCTTTACGTCTTCTATTTCCTCTGTTGATTCTAATCCGCGTTGCATATCATCAATGATGGGCAATAAGCTGATAATCATGTTCGAGGCAGCAGTATCTATCAAATCTAGTCTTTCCTGACGTGTACGCTTTTTGAAGTTCTCGAATTCGGCCATTAACCTGACATATTTGTCCTGCAATTCTGAATTTTGAATTTGCAAACTTTCAAGTGTGTCGGTTACAGCATCGGGACATTCAATATCTTTTTCCTCGTTTTCAATCAGTTCACTCTGAATGATTTCTTCGTTAATCTCTTTATTTTCAGTTGTTTCCTTATTTTCAACTGCGTGCTCTTTTTCTTTCATTTTTTTCTTCTCTTTTCGTTTACTCATAGCTTGCAATTTTCCAATCGCACCAATGTCAAAAATCCTGCCAGTGCACTGCCATGCGACGTTTTGTCAGCTATGCTGGTTTACTATAATTTAAGATCTAGCGAATGCGCTGTTTTTAGCAATTCCTCCCATACTTGGGGAATGATTTCAATTCCACTTTCACGTATTTTCTCTTCTTTTTCATATTCTGGCTCTCCTGGAATGCGAACTTTATTCTTTTCGTCAATACTATTGGCATTTCTGAATGTTCGAATCCATTGATCTAAATAGGTTTTTACCTCTTCGGCAGGTCTGAATGCATCAAGGCGCATTGCCCCAAAGAAATGTCCCAATCCTTTTCCGGGACTTTCTGATTTTGGCTCTAAATAAGCTACCTGCGGGGGAACAAAAGGTCCGAAATTGGCACCTGGCAATACAGCCGATAAAATATCAACCATTGCACCCATGCAATATCCTTTATACGAGGCATGCTCATAATCTCCACCCAGAGGTAAAATTGCACCTCCTCGTTTTAATATGGAAGGATCTGTACTCGATTTTCCTGTTTCGTCCTGAATGAAACCTTCGGGAGCAGATTTTCCTTGTTTTTCCATGATCTCAAGTTTCCCTCTTGCAATTGGAGTAGTGGCAAAATCAGCTACAAAAGGTTTTTCTTCTTTTCCAGGTATGGCAAAGGCTATAGGATTGGTTCCTAACAATCTATCTGTGCTAAAAGTTGGCGCTACAAGTGCATTTGCATTTGTACTGGCAATTCCTATCATGTCTTTTTCCGCTGCCATCAAAGAGTAAAATCCTGCAATACCAAAATGATTTGAGTTTCGAACCGCAACCCAGCCGGTTCCAGCTGATAAAGCTTTTGCAATAGCTGTTTTCATTGCTTCTTTGGCTACCACGATTCCCGGACCATTGTCCCCATCAATAAGGGCTGTTGAAGGACTTTCATGCACAATTTTGATGTCGGGTTGCATGTTCATTCTGCCTTTCTGATACAATCCAATATAATCTTTAATGCGCACAATTCCGTGTGAAGGAATTCCTCTTAACTCGGCTGCGATTAAAACCTCGGCAATACTATCGGCATCGGTGGGCTTGCATCCTGCTTTATGAAAGATTTTGTACACTATGGCGTGCAACTCCTCAACAGTGAACTTAGTAGGCATTTTTTCTTACAAAAGTACATTTTTCAGCGTTGATAAACGGATATTATTTTTCCTCTTTTTTCGATTAAATATTTATGTAACTTTGTAGATGCAACTATTTTGCAGCTCTATTGTCTAAACTAGAGCAAAATAGTCTTGCAAGATTTTAATGTAACTAAATGAATATGAGATACTTATCAATTATTGCTACGTTTCTGATGATATTGCCTCTAATGGTAAATGCACAAATGGAAAATTACTCCAAGCATGCTCCGATGTTTCTTGAAAATGTTGGCCAGATTTATTCCTCAGACCAAACACAATCTGATGAAGTATTGTTTTTCATGCAAACTCCAGAATTAGATTTCTTTATTACAGAAAATGGCCTTTCTTATGTATTTAAGCAATTTGAATCTTCAAAAGAAAATACTTCTGAATATGAAAATCTTAGACAGACCGAAGATCCATTGGTGAAATATCATCGTGTTGATTTGAATATTGATGGAGGCCAATTAAGTAAAAATAACTCTATAGTAAAAACCAATGATAACCTCGGTGTTTCAGTATATAAAGGATCAGATACTTATAAAGAAATTAATCCTTTAGAATCAGTTGTTTTTAAAGATGTTTATCCTTTTATTGATCTCGAGTTTATTGCAAGTGCGGAGAACCTTAAGTATAATTTCATCCTGAACCCAGGTGCGAAAATTGATGATATTAAACTGATATATAAGGGATACAAGGATCTTTATCTTGAAAATGGGAAATTAGTGATTACAACTTCTATTGGTCAAATCGAAGAAGGAGAATTGTTTTCATATACAGAATCTGGTGAAACAATAGATATTTCTTTTCAACTAAATGATAATCAGGTTTCTTTTCTTACTGTTTCAGAAGAACTTTTGAAAACTGATGAGAAAATAACAATAGACCCCCCATTAGTTTGGGCCACCTATTATGGTGGTAGTGGAGAAGATAGAGCCGTTGTGATGGAAAGAAATAATAATGGTTTTCTTTATGTTTTAACATATACTTATTCTGCTCTTCTTCCTACTTTAGATCAAGGTGGAATTTCATATTATAATGGGGTGTATGATGCTGATCGTGATATTGCTTTGTTGAAATTTACCGAAGATGGAGTGCTTACTTGGGCAACATATATTGGAGGTACAGGAAAGGATGATCCTAAGAATCTCTTTTATAATGGATTATCTTTAGTTATTGTAGGATATACGCAATCAAACAATTTCCCAACTCAAAATCCTGGGCTTGGGGCATACTATGATAATACTCTTAGTGGAACAGAAGATGGTTTTATTATGTCTTTCCCTTTTGGTGATTATTTGGCTTGGTCAACATTGCTTGGGGGAAGTGGTGTCGATGAATTTCATGATTGTGTTTTAGGGAATAATCGGTTATATGTTGTTGGACATACTTCGAGTACAGATATCGTATTGCAAAGTAACGGTACAGCATTTTACGATAATACCATTGCCGCAGGTGATATGGACGCTTATATTGTTGAGTTCGATTTACTTTACAATTTGTCTTGGGCAAGTTACTTGGGTGGAACTGGTTTTGATGCATTGCCTTATTGTGATATGGATTCATTAGGACGAGTGGCCGTTTCTTTTCATTCTTATGCATCTGATATTCCTTTGGTTAATATTATTCCCGGTAGCTACTCCTCTGCGCATTCTTCAAATTGCGATATTTATTTAACAATGTTTGATACTAATCGTGAAATGATTTGGTCTACTTATGCGGGTGGTACTGCTGATGATTGGTTGGAGGATATTATATTTACTCACTCCAATAAAATGTTGCTGGTTGGGCAGTCTAAATCTACAAATTTTCCTGTTGTAAATAATATATCTGCCGGTTATTACCAAAGTGCTAAAGTTGGTGTGGCTGGAATTGCAGATGCAGTACAAATGATGTTTACAGATAGCTTGGTTTTACTCTATTCCTCATATTATGGAGGTGCAGGCCATGATGTCGCTTTTGGTATTAATATAGATTCAAAAAGCAATATTTTTATTGTAGGTGATGGAAATTCATCTAATTTACCAACTCTTAATCCAAACGATGGTTCATATTATGATGGTATTAGCAATGGATCTTACGACGGCTTTCTTGTTGAATATGACTCATTATTTAATATGAAATGGGCAACCTATATGGGAGGTAGTCTTGATGATAGAATAAGTGATGTTCGTGTGTCACCTTCAGATAATGTATTTGTTGTTGGTTGGACTAAATCTAGTAATCATCCTGTTGTAGATATTGGTGCTGGTGGATATTATGATGATTCTTTCAATAGTTCATCAGGGGCCTATGCCGATGCTATGATAATGAAGTTTATTCCATGTCCTGAAGATTTTGATACTCTTTATGGTGCAGATTCAGTCTGCTTTAATGAAGTAGGAACAATCTATGCTTCGGGAAGCGGAACAGCATACCTTTGGAGTAATGCCGAAGTTACAGATACCATTCATCCAATAATTACTACAGATACTATGTTTACTGTTGAAGTGCTGGGTCCTTATGGATGTATTGAAACCGATACTTTTATGGTTACGGTTAATCCTTTGCCAGCCTATAATTTCTATGGTGACACAGCGGTTTGTTACAACGATTCGGCAACCATTTCGGTAGATGCTGGATTTTTCTATCTCTGGGAATATGGACAAACAGATAGCTCAATTACTTTTATGCCAACTGTAAGTGAATATATTGATATTGTGGTAACAAGCGATCAGGGATGTGTATATGTTGATAGTACATATTTGGAAATATTCCCACTTCCTGTGCCAACCATTAGCGGCGATACTGCCATTTGTTTAAATGATACAGCAACTATGATTGCCAATGGCGCAACAACTTTTGTTTGGTCAGATAGCAGTACGGATACGTTGTTGCAAGTGAGTCCTTCTCCTGCCGGAATTTATAATTATTTTACTGTTGCTACAGATACTAATATGTGTTCTGATACTGCATTTTTTAGTGTGGAAGTTTATCCTCTTCCTGTATTTTGGCTTGGAAATGATACAACGTTGTGTCAGGGGGATTCTCTTCTCTTGAATGCAAATAATGCTGGGGCAGATTATTTGTGGAATACCGCAGATACTACTCAAATCATTTATGTCAATACGCAGAATCAGTATTATGTTTTGGTCACCGATAGCAATGCCTGTAATTATTCAGATAGTATTGATGTAGCCGTAATTCCTTATGCTGATGCCACCATAAGCGATATCGCATATGTGTGTGAAAATATTGCACCATTTGATTTCTCAGCGGCTGATAATGGAGGTGTTTGGGCTGGAACTGGAATTACCAATACTACAAGCGGTACTTTTGACCCTGCTACAGCTGGTGTAGGTTTTTATGACATATACTATGTAATTTCAGGATTCTGTGGCGATGCTGATACGTCGCAAATTGAAGTGGCTGAGGTTCCGGTATTTGATATATACACAACTGACGAAACCTGCGCCGGAGCGAATGATGGAACGGTTATTATTAATGTCAGTAATGGACAAACACCTTATACCTATTTGCTTGATGCAACGTCGGCAACAGATACAAATACAATGATCCCTCCTGGGCTGTATTTGGTGACCGTAATTGATAATCGTGGATGTGCTGATACCGATTCTGCTACAATTATTGCCGAAGATTTCCCTTGTGGAGAAGTAGGGTATTATATTCCCAATATCTTCAGTCCTAATGCTGATGGAGAAAATGATGTGCTTTATGTACGCAGCGATTTTGTTGAGACGATGACATTCTTAATTTACGATCGTTTTGGAGAGAAAGTGTTTGAAAGCCGCAGTATCGACCTGGGTTGGGACGGAAAATATAATGGTACGCCAGTTACTCCAGGGGTTTACTTCTATGTTTTCAAAGCCGATCTTATCGACGGAACAATAATCGATACTGGTGGAAATATTACGGTGGTGAGATAATATTTGAAATAGATTCTCAATTCAATAATGTTTTTCTTCGTTTCTATGTCGCAGAGACTAATAAGCACATAGACAATAACTTAATAGGTTGTTTTCTTCCATTAATACCGTAATTTGCAATTACATGTGGTATTCGTGAATAATGCCTTGGCATTATTATTCGATGTAATTATAAAAAAACTATTCGTGTACATCAGTGTCATTCGCGGCTATATAAAACAACAAGTTGATTTCTTACATAATTGTGCAGAATTAGAATTCAATACTTCCTGAATCTCTTGTTTTTGTACTTTTGCACCGTATGAATCACGAGAATAAAGTAAATAGTGGGGAATTTTTGCCCGTAATGGAGCAATTTTACAGCATCCAGGGAGAAGGTTTGAATACAGGTAAAGCTTCATATTTTGTGCGTATCGGTGGCTGTGATGTGGGCTGCTCTTTCTGCGATGTAAAAGAATCGTGGAATCCTGATATTTTCCCTCCCATGCATATTGATGAGATTGTTAAAAATATTCAGTACGAAAATGCTGAATCTGTTGTTCTTACTGGTGGCGAACCCATGCTCTACAATCTCGATCTCTTGTGTGAACGACTAAAAAAAGCTAGAATTGAAATATTTTTAGAAACTTCTGGTAGCGAGCCTTTTAGTGGTGAATTTGATTGGATTTGTATGAGCCCAAAGGCAAGGACAATAGTGCACGAATGTTGGCTCGATAAAGCGGATGAAATGAAAGTCATCATCGAAAAAAAAGAAGATTTTGCTTTTGCCGAATCTTTGAGTAAAAAAGTGCATGATAATTGTACTTTACTGCTTCAACCTGAATGGAGCGTTGTACAGACTATTTTACCTCAAATTGTCGTTTATATAAAACAAAACCCACGATGGAGATTGTCTTTGCAAACGCATAAATACATTAATATTCCGTAAATTTACACTATGAAAAGAATTGTTTTTATCATCGCAATATTGCTTTTTTCGGTTTCTGTCTTTGCTCAGACAAGTTATTCTACCAAAAATAAAAAAGCCATCAAGCACTATGAGTTGGGTATAGATGCTATGCAAAAATTTGAATATGAAGATGCTGAGAAGTACTTTAATAATGCAATTGTATATGATCCAAAATTCGTTGAACCATATATTATGCTTGGTACGATGTATGAGGAAATGAAGAATTATACCGCAGCTATTAAGTATTATCAGCAATCGCTGGCACTGGATGAAGACTTTTTCCCGAATACTTTCTTAATTGTTGGACGACTCCAATTGAAACTTGGGTTGTATGAAGATGCTAAAATAAATTTCGCGAAACTTGCTGCACGTTCAGATACTAAGATTGGCATTAAGTCTCAGGCTGAACAAGCTGTGCTGCAATGCGATTTCGCCATTGACCAAATTGCTCATCCTAAGCCATTTGATTTTGAAAGTATGGGCCCAGCCATTAATACTGAGCACTCGGAGTACTCTCCAGCATTAACTGCTGATGAATCGATGATTATTTTTACACGCCTGATTCCTTCTGATGTATCTGCTGGTCGTATGCAGGAAGATTTCTTTTATAGTAAAAAGGTAGGTAGCGCATGGACACAGGCTATTCCTATGGGTAATACCCTGAATAGTCCGGATAATGAGGGAGCACACAGCATTAGTCCTGATGGGCAAACTTTTTATTTTACTGCTTGTAATCGCGAGGGGGGAAAAGGAAGTTGCGATATTTATATGTCAAAACCATATAAAGGTGGCTGGGATTATCCTACAAATTTGAAAATATTGAATTCTACAAAATGGGATAGTCAACCCAGTATTGGCCCGGATGGTCGTACCATATATTTTACTTCTGCTCGCGATGGCGATATGGATATTTATGTGTCATATTTTGGAGATAATGGTCGCTGGTCAACGCCTGTGCTACTGCCGTCAAATATTAATACAGATCGCAGCGAAATGTCGCCTTTCATTCACCCCGATGGGCAGACTTTGTATTTTACTTCCGACGGACATCTAGGAATGGGAGGTTTCGATATTTTTATTTCACGTAAAATTGGTGATAATCAATGGAGTGATCCTGTAAATATTGGTTATCCCATTAATTCTCATCGCGATGAAGCCTTCCTTTTTGTAAGTGCTTCAGGTGAAACAGCTTATTTTGCCAGCGATATTAAGGGTAATTCAGGAATGGATATTTATACTTTCCCATTGTATGAGGATGCCCGCCCGGTTGCAGTTACTTATCTTAAAGGTGTAGTACGCGATAAAGAAGATAGAGAACCGCTCGAAGCCAGTTTTGAATTATATGAATTGGAAACAGGTGAACTCATTACTGCTGCAACAGCAGATGAAAACGGCTCTTTTCTACTATGTATTCCTACGGATAAAGATTATGGACTGAGTGTAAGTCACAAAGGTTATTTGTTTTATTCAGAAAATTTTAGCCTTTCAGGAAATCACTCTAAAATAGATCCGGTGACTAAAAATATTGATTTACAGCCTATTAGTAATACAGGGACTGTGGTTTTGAAAAATATTTTCTTCGATACCGACAAGTATGAACTGAAATCGGAATCATTTGTGGAGTTGAATAAACTTTATGAATTGATGAAATCGAATACTTCTTTGAAAATTGAAATTGGTGGACATACCGACAATACCGGTTCAAAAGAGCACAATCGCGTATTATCTGAAAATAGAGCCAAAGCGGTATATACTTATTTAACTGAGAAGGGAATTGCCGCGACGAGAATGAGTTTCAAAGGTTATGGCGATTCGCAGCCCATTGATACCAATGCAACAGAAGAAGGAAGAGCCAACAACCGAAGAACAGAATTTAAAGTTATTGCACAATAGAATAGTATGAAGCAGGAATTGATTGATCGATGGAATGAGGAACTTAAAAAAGCAAGTCCTATAGAAATTATTGATTTTGCATTTAAAAATATTGATGGTCTGATTGCAATGGCAAGTAGCCTTAGTGTCGAAGATCAATATGTAACGGCAATGATTGCCGAAGCAAAACACGATTGTTACTTTTTTACGCTTGATACCGGTCGGCTTCCGCAAGAAACTTACGATACCATTGCTGCAACCGAGAAAAAATATACTATAAAAATACATGCTCAATTTCCAGATCGTGAAAAAGTAGAGGAAATGGTTTCGGAACATGGCATCAACCTGTTTTACGATAGCATTGAAAAACGCAAGCTATGTTGTTCTATTCGTAAAACACAGCCTTTGCAAAGAGCACTGCAAGGAAAAGCTGCATGGATTACAGGTCTTCGACGTGAGCAAAGTGTAACCCGCATCAATCTTCCAATATTTGAATTAGATGTTCATACTGGTCTTATTAAAATTAATCCCATAGCCGATCTTTTTGAATCTGAGGTTTGGGAAAAGATAAAAGAATTGGATATTCCTTATAATTCGCTTCAGGATAATGGTTATCGCAGTTTAGGCTGTCTTCCATGTACACGACCCGTTTCTGCAGAAGACGACTTCAGAGCCGGTCGATGGTGGTGGGAAAATCCTGAAAATAAGGAATGTGGACTCCACGTTAAATAATTCTTTTCTATGAATGCTACCACCATACTTCTGGTCTTTCTGGCCTATACTTCTTTAATTTTTCTTATTTCCTGGATTACCGGGCGCAAAGCCACAAATGACACCTATTTTCTTGGCAATCGTCGTTCGCTTTGGTATATCGTTGCTTATGGAATGATCGGCAGTTCTTTATCGGGAGTTACTTTCATGTCGGTTCCAGGCTGGGTGGGTGCAACCGGATTCAGCTATCTAATGATTGTTGTCGGGTATATGCTGGGCTATGTGGTCATTGCCTTTGTGCTGCTACCCATGTATTATAAACTGCAGCTTACCTCAGTGTATTCATTCCTTGGCGAACGCTTTGGACTGAATTCCATGAAATCAGGATCTTGGTTTTTCATTCTGAGTCGGGCACTGGGTTCCTCTTTGCGTATGTTTTTGGTTATTAATGTCTTGCAAATTTTTGTTTTCGATAGCTTTGGGATTCCTTTTTTTGTAACCACAGCAGTATTTATCATTCTTATTCTTTTATACACCTATCAGGGCGGAGTGCGCACTATTGTATGGACAGATACCTTGCAAACCACTTTTATGCTGCTGGCTCTTATTCTGACTTTGTTTTTAATTGCCGGACAAATGGATATTTCATTTTCAGCACTTGTGGCTAAAGTGATTAATAGCGATTATAGCAATGTGATGGTTTACGATTTTACCGCAAAAAATCACTGGCTGAAGCAATTGGTAAGCGGAGCTTTTATTACCATTGCCATGACTGGGCTGGATCAGGATATGATGCAGAAAAATATGAGCTGTAAAAACCTGAGAGATGCCAGAAAAAATATATTTACATTTAGTGGTATTTTATTGATTGTCAATATTTTATTTCTTGTTTTAGGTGGAGCACTTTTCATGTTTGCCAACGAGTTTTCTATTGCCATACCGCAAATGAGCGATGATTTGTTTCCCATGATCAGTTTTCATCATTTGCCTATTATTGCCGGAGTCATTTTCCTTATCGGAATCATTTCAGCAGCCTATTCTAGCGCAGATGGAACTTTGACCGCACTTACTACGGCATTTTCAATAGATATTTTAGGATTAAGACGCCGAGATTGGGATGAGAAAAAGCAAAAAAATACAAGGAGAATAATTCATTTTGCCTTTGCATTTGTGTTATGGGGTCTTATTATCATTTTTGAAATGGTAAACGACAAAAGTGTCATTGATAAACTCTTTACTATTGCAGGATACACCTATGGGCCGTTGCTTGGGCTTTTTGCTTTTGGAATGTTTACCAAATGGGCTATCAGAGATAAATGGGTACTGCTTCCAGTATTAGCTGCTCCGGTTGTCAGCTACGGGCTCAGCTATTTCAGCGAAGAATTATTTAATGGCTATAAATTCGGATTTGAATTGCTTATTATTAATGGAATTCTGACATTTCTTGGTTTGCTTTTGATCTCAAAAGGGCGGGTTAAGGAATAATCACTTTCATCGCAGAATAGCTTTTTCAAAAAATCTGCATTCCAACGTCCGCCGCTACGCAAAATGACAATGCGGTGGGCTTGGAATCGTAGATTTT
>JAFGWG010000029.1 GCA_016937255.1 Bacteroidales bacterium | reverse complement strand
TCATTTTCATAGCGAGCTTCAAGTTCCAAAACATGGCTGCTGTTTTCGCTATTGACCAATTCTTGCTTTAAGGCATTATACTGAAGAAGATACTGATAAGCTTCCCTGAAATTCGATTCTTTGCTACGCAATTCCGCAAGAATTAATAGCACATTGGCATGCATTTCACTATTTTCAATTTCAATAGCCAGTTTTAATGCCTCCAATAATTTTGCTTCAGCCGGAGCAAACTGCCCAAGTGCCATGAGTGCACGTCCAAGACCTGTAAGAGAACTTACTACGCCTGCCGTATTATCTATTTCGCTACGAAATTCTAATGCCTGTGTAAAATAGAGAACGGACTTATCGAATTCTTCTTTAAGCAAAAAGATCACGCCTATATTATTCAGTGCTGTAGCCATGCCTTCGCGATCCTGAATGGCAGTATTGAGTTCCAACGCTTTCTCATAGTTTTTCAGTGCATCATCGAGATCACCTAGTTCTTCGTAAACTTTACCCTGGTTAATGAGTGTCAAGGCAATACCAGTACTATCTTTATAGGAATACTTAATATGGAGTGATTTCTCATAATAATCTGCAGATTTATCCAGCATGCCCATTTTACGGCATAATAATCCAATATTATTCAACGAATACGCAATTCCCGGCAAATTCCCTGCATGTTCCTCTATCAAAAGAGAGTAGTAAAAATAATGATATGCTTTTTCATAGTTACCCAAATCGGCAAATAGAATTCCAATATTATTCAATGCCATTGCAATACCTTCCGAATTCCCTTGTTTCCGATACAGATCAAAAGACTGAAGATAGAGGTCTTCTGCCCAATGGTATTCGCCATATATTTCGGCAATAATACCCACATTAATGAGGCAATCGGCGGCTTTATCAAGAGAATCGTACTGAAACCAAATATTATAAGCTTCGAGATAGTAAAGTTTCGCCGAATCGAGATCTCCAAAAAAATACTCATTTTCTGCAAGCTCATATAAGTGACTGGCTTTACTCAAAGCCGTATCAGGTGATTCTGCTTTCACATTTGAAATCACAAAAAAAGCAAGAAAAGTGAATAAAACGGTTATCCCTTTCATGAGCAAACTCATTAATTATCAGAAACAAATATAAGATATCTTGTGAATTATTCTCCAATAAAAGTGCACAACTCTTTATACAATTGCTGAGTAGGCAGACCCATTACATTGAAATATGAACCTTCAATTTTCTCAATGGCAATATAACCAATCCATTCCTGTACGCCGTAAGAACCCGCCTTATCAAATGGTTGATGGGTATCGATATAATACTCGATTTCCTCATCTTTTAAATCTCTAAACCATACAGCAGAACGCACCGAAAAAGTGTGCTGTTTTTCTACACTTTTTAGGGTTACCGATGTAAACACCTCATGTTGATTGCCTGAAAGATTTTTGAGAATTTTAATCGCATCACTCTTATCTACAGGCTTTTCTATTACATGACCATCTTTCCAGACTATGGTATCAGCGGTTACAAGAATATCATTTTTCTGAAGTTTTTCAACTGGAAATGCATCTGATTTTAAGCGGCTCAAAAACTCAGGGACTTCCTGTGCATTCAAATGATCAGGATAAATTTCTTCTGCATGAATGGGAACAATATCGAAATCGAGCCCCATTCCATTAAGCAGGGCATGACGACGTGGACTAGCAGAAGCCAAAATAATTCTATAATCTTTAATTCTCTCGTTTAAAATCATCCCCATTGATTACTTAAATCCAATAATTGAATGGACAAAATTCCTGCAACCATATATATTTTTAATAAAGTAGCAAGGCTTCTATAATCCCCTTTTCCCTTAGCTTTTCTCAATTGAATAATGAAATATACAAAGAAAGGAATGAGTATTACTGCGATATAATAGGTCAGGTAAGTCTTGCCCATCTGCCAACTGAAATAAGCAAATACAAGTAAAGCGGCAAGAAAAAAATAAGACAAAATCTGCACGATAAGATTGGTTTCTTTTTGCCCGTACTTAATGGCAATATTGGTGCACTTAAATTCTTTATCCCCTTCTACATCAATTATATCTTTAATCATTTCACGCAAAAACGTAATATAGAATGCGAAGCCGGCATAAATTAAAACCGCTCGCTTAATGTATGGAAAGGATAAAACCGGAAATTGATTGGTTTTGGTGAATGATAACACAAAATAAAGAAACACGAGCAAAATACTCAATGCAGCCAAAAAAGAGACTACAAGATTTCCCGACATCAATTCGCGTTTATATTTTGTAGAGTAGAACCAATACATTGCGGCAACAAAAATTGGAAAGAAATACATACTAAACGAGCCCATTTGATAGGCGAGAACAAGGCCGATGGCAATTCCAATAGCCGTCATTACAAAAAACAAATTCATCCCAGCTCGAAGCGGAAGTTTATTTCGCAAAATTGTTTTGCCTGGACGGTTAATTTCATCCATCCCTATGTCATAATAATCGTTAATTGCATACCCACCGGCAGTTATAAACACATAGGTGAGCACCAACATAGCAAATTGCAATTCTGTAAATGGATTCACAATATTGTCGAGCGCAAAAGCAGGCTCAAACAAAAAGAATCTCAGCAAATACATTATCAATGCAATAATGAGCAAATTTACAACACGAAACAATTTTAAGTACGCCATAATTTTTTTCATTTACCAATGGAAAGCATCATCATCAAACCATTGCATTTTTACTTTTAATACTTGTTCAATCACATCTCTTACACAGGCGTCACCGCCATTGCGATCTGAGATATAGTCAGCTATTTCTTTTAATTCCCTGCTTGCATCTGCCGGGCAAGACGACACTCCTGCCATTTTCATTAGATGATAGTCTGGTAAATCATCGCCCATAAAGAGAACTTCTTCATGATTTATACCTTCATTTTTGCAAAAAGATTCAAAAACCTGTTTCTTATCAGACACGCCTTGAAAAACATGCTCTATGTTCAACAAACTACAACGGTGTAAGATACCTTTATCATGGCTACCGGTAATAACTGCAAGCCGAAATCCTTTTTTTCGGGCGAGTTGAAGAGCATAACCATCTTTCACATTGGCACGTCTCAATTGCAGTCCATCTTCTGACAAGAGCACCCTGCCATCAGTTAAAACGCCATCGTAATCGAAAACAAAAGTGGTGATTTTATGTAGTTTTTCTCTGAAATTGCTCATGAATGACGTTTTTTGATAATTTCGGACAAAGATCTGTATAATTCCTGCAGTTCGGGGTGATTTTCCAGCATTTGCAGATGCTTTTCTATGGTTTCTTCGTCTTTTCTGATAGCCGGACCGGTTTGAAACTCATCCGGATGGCCATGATTGAGGCGTGACAAAGTTTCCTTCATTAGTGGCAGTAAAACCTCATCGGCATCGAATTTATCATCAACCTGCTCATAAGCTGCGGCATAAAGATAATTCACAAAATTGGACGACAAAACTCCAGCCAAATGTAAACGACGGCGCAAGGCTAGGTCTGCTTTGTGCACATTTGGTGTAATTAATGATGCCAGATTCATCAGAAATGCTTCCGTTTCTTCGTCTGAAGCTTCAATAAAAACTGGAAAATTGGTATGAATAAGTTCTTGTTCCTTTCGGAAAGTTTGCAAAGGGTAAAAGACACCGTAATGATTAAAACTACTGAGCAAATTCATTTCCATTGAACCTGAACAGTGCACAAGCGTATTATTTTTATCCAATACATTTGTCACGGCTTGCAAATCTCTGTCGCGACGCGTAAAAAAAACAAGATCGAGATCATTCGGCAGCATATTGGGGTCTGAAACAATCTTTTCTTCTGAAAAACCGGAAAGAAACTCAGCTTTACCCTCGGAAGTACACAAAAACACTTCTACACCGGCATTCAGAAACAGCCGGGCGAAGTGTGTTCCAACATTTCCTGCACCAATAATACCAATACGTATTTTCGCATCTGCCATAGGGATACAAAAATAAGCAATTTACATATAACCTGGCAGATTTGTCACGAGTAGAAGTCGTAAAGTATAATGTAAAACGAATACAATTAAAATAGATCTTTATTATCTTTGCAAAGAGGAGGCTACTCAACGGTAAATATGGATAATCTGGCTTACACATATAAAAATGATGCTACTTCGGGTGAAGAAGGCAACCAGCTTGATTATGTAAGCGACAGTTATGGTTTTACCAGCCAGAACGATGTAGGCTCTCAATCCTCCGGCAATTATACCTACGACGAAATCGGGAATATGATATCCGACGACACAGAAGATATTGATGATATTGACTGGACAATATATGGTAAAATTGCTTCCATAGACTTTGGTTCGGACAATGATCTGGAGTTTGGATATGATCCTATGGGCAACCGTATTATGAAGATGGAAGATGATGTTGCCGGGGATGCATATACGTTCTATGTACGCGATGCGCAGGGCAATATTATGGCTACTTACACCACTGTTGATGATGCCAATGATTATGTGTACCTCGATGAGTTCCACCTCTACGGTTCAAGCCGCATGGATATTGAGGATATTAATACTCGTATGGACCAGATTGGCTGGAGTTCCACACGCACTCATACGCTGGGCTTAAAGTATTTTGAGCTGAGCAACCACTTGGGCAATGTTCAAACCACAATTTCTGATCGTAAGTTGGCAGTAAACTCCGGTTCTTTATTAGCATACTACACGGCTGATGTGATTAGCTCACAAGATTATTACCCCTTTGGCTCCATTATGCCCGGTAGAAACTATAATCTCGATGAGTATAGGTTTGGCTTCCAAGGGCAGGAAATGGATAATGAGATATACGGTAACGGAAATGCCCTTAGTTTCAAATACCGTGTACACGATCCACGATTAGGTAGGTTCTTTAGTGTAGATCCGATGGCTTTCAAATATCCTCACGAATCTCCATACAGTTATGTTGGATACAGACCTTTGAACACAATTGATCCATGGGGTATGGATAAAATAGAAGACCCTAATGGGGATACGCAAAATGCAGGAACTGGATATAAACAAACAGAAGATAAGAAGTATCTATATGGTGAAGGGTTAAAAACTAAAGTCTGGGATCCAGATTATAATCCAAATGATGGTACATCAAAGAGGGGAGGGTATGTTAATTATGAAGGTTCGGATATTGATTTTGATGAATATGGTAAATTAAAAGGGGGGCGATATGATGGTCAATCTTTCAATTCAATTGAAACTGGAGGGGATAATGATTTGTGGGGAAATAGCTGGTCCGTTTCAAAAATAAAGTATAGTAATTCAGAATTTCAAAACTATGCTCAAACCCTTTCTGAGGATTTAAATAGATCGGGCAAAGCGTTGATGACATTAGGAACTTTTTTGGGCGGTATGAATGTTGCGGGTGGAGCTCGTTCATTTCTTAAAAATCCGAAAAATTTTATTAAATCACTAACGCCATGGTCCCTGATGATGACATATTTTATTTATGTTGGATTTCAAGAGCAGCAAACAGCAGGAGAAATGCAAGGAATATTAAATGCTTATCACAGTTTACACGGGGACAACCCAGAAGAATCACAAGGGATGTATATGTTTGAAATATACTCACATGGAGCTGTATCAGCACCTGGTGGAATGGGTGTCACTAACAGGTTGTATTTTTACTATGATATTTCATCTGGGATGTATTTAGGTCATATTTCAGTTCCTTAACACTTATTATCTTGAAAATAACTAATATAATATTAGTATATATAAACTCTGCAATTGTAATATCAGTTGCTATGTTGAGCTATATATTGGATTTTCAAATATCTGATATGTTCCAGCAATTTGGTTTATTCATTGGCAATGAAATTAATTTTGTATATGCTGTTTATTGTATCTTTTATTTGTTTGTGTTATTTGCTTTATATAAACTGCTTTCTTTCTTTAGTAAAAAGAAAACAATGAGGATAATGCTAAAAATATTTTTAGTATTACATACAGTTTGGTTAGGTATGTATGTTTCATGTTTAATTTAATAATGCTTCCTTCACTGCACTCTACCCAATCCACGCTAATATTAACACCACATACAAACCACCCCTTTCGGGTGGTTTTTTTTCTTTCCTTTCGGTTCTGTTACCGTTAAAATCTCAAAAAGTTTTCAACAATAGCCAAGCGCAGTTCAATGTCGCTTCTGTTGGGGTTTTTACGTGGTTTTTGGCGCATAAATTTGTCCGCGAGGCACGAGCACAAATTTTGTGACAAAAACATGGCCGCTGCACAAATTTTTTCGTACATTAGCGTAAGAAATGGTAAAAATT
>JAFGWG010000186.1 GCA_016937255.1 Bacteroidales bacterium | reverse complement strand
TACATGGTTATTTCCAGATGGATTTCCCACGAATTTGCGTTGAGTGGGGTGTTTATTGGGGTGTACGGGTTGCTGATTGTGGTGTCTTTGGTTTTGAATCGGCGTGCCTTGATGATTTCTGCGACGGGTTATGCTATTTATGCTTTTTCCCAAGCCATGCTGCAGGGTGGTTTTGATTCGTTAACCTATGTGGTGGCGGCTTTGGTGGTGGGTGGGGTGATGCTGGGTTTGGCCATGAAATGGGAGGCGTGTCGGGGGCGTGTTTTGGGGTGGCTTAAAATGGTCGATTAGCTTAAAAAACTATATTAAGGTCATGAATTCACCAATAGTAAGGGTATATGCGGTTGATTCGGTCTATGAAATAGCCTTTGATTTTCACAAATCAATAGTGGATGCTATTCGGAGTCTGCCTGAAAGGCAATATATACCCGAACGAAAAGTTTGGGTTGTTTCTGCAACGGCTAAGAATAAAACGTTAATTCTTAATCAACTGAGAACGGTTGCAGTGGTTCAATTTATTGATAAGAAGAACGAAACAACGAATATTGCTGTTCCTCAAATACTCATAGACTATTTTATTCGCAAGCGTTATAGCTCTAACACGGTAAAAAACTATAACCACCACATCAAATTGTTTCTCAATTTTTGCTTACCTTTTACATGTATAACAGATAAAAGTATTCTAGACTACTTTACCAAACTGGCAAAAGATGATAACGTATCCAGTTCTTTTCAAAACATGGCCGTTAATGCGGTAAAACTCTATATGCTTGTGGTGCATAATAAACAAATGCCCCACTTATCATTAAGGCCTAAAAAAGAAAAATTATTGCCGACCGTTTTAAGTGAGCAAGAAGTTGCTTTAATACTGAATCAAGTTGAAAATATTAAACATAAATGCATTCTTTCGTTAATTTATTCTGGTGGACTTCGAATTAGTGAGGCTATTGCCTTAAAAATAAAAGATTTAGATAGATTGAGAGGGGTTATCACGATTAAGCAATCAAAAGGGAAAAAAGACCGACAGGTACCCCTTTCTAAAAGGCTAGTGGTGCTATTAGACAACTATTTTGCTATTTACAAGCCCCACCAATATGTTTTTGAAGGGCAAATGGGTGGTATGTACTCCACACGCAGTATACAGAATATTTTTTCTGTGGCTTGTAAAAACGCAGGCATTATAAAACACGCAACTGTACACACACTTCGTCATAGCTATGCCACACACCTATTGGAAAAAGGGACCGATTTACGAGTCATTCAAGAAATTTTAGGGCATAGCAGCTCTAAAACTACCGAAATCTACACCCATGTGTCGACGAAGATGATTGGCGCTATGAGGAGTCCCTTTGATGATTTGGATATGTAGCAAGATAGTTCGTGATACTGGTCTTTTGGGTGGGATATGCGCCATTAGGTTGCTAAATTCATGTTGTTTTGAGGTGGATAGACGCAATTGGGGTAAGTGGGATATAGACGCCATTTGGCGGGTATTGGGGAGTTGCCGGAAATTTTGGAAAAACCCATAACCAGTTGTTGAGGGCATATTTGGAGGATCCGTGGAATTATATGACGCTTTAGATTACGAGGTTATTCCTTCTGTTTTATCAAATAAGTTTGAGTTACATAAAATTCAAACTGTTCGTGACTTGATTGATCTTCAGGATGATCTTCTAGCTTCGAAAGGGTTTGGGAAAAAATGCATGGATAGTCTGAGAAACTATATCAATGGCATTCTACCAGATTACTCAGAGCAATTCAGGTTTATGCGAGAATTTGAATGGGAAGATTCAATTGAGACGCCTTCAATAATAATCAACAAGTTAAGAGCTATGGGGATTCGTACTTCACAAGAACTGATTTCAAGAAAAGATGAAATCAAGGCGCAAAAAGCATTTGGGTATACAAGTGAAGTAGCTCTACGACAATTAATAAGTGAGGTGATTGCAAATAAAAACATTAAAGTTTCTGATAATGTGCAATGTGAGCAGTGTATCCCCTTCTATGAAAATATTCGAATGGTTTTGCGGAAAGCGTTAAACTCATTTAAAAGCAAAGAATTAATTGCAAAAATATTTGAATATCAAATAAAGGATAGGAAATACACTTTAGAAGAAGTCGGACTACTGTTTTCCATCACGAGAGAGCGAGTTCGTCAGCAGAAACAATTAATACTTCCACGAATTAAACAGCACATTATGCTGGTGCAAAAAGATGGGGGTATGACAAAAGAAAATAGGAAGAAGCTTTTTGAAATCCAGAAAATTGTCTGTGACAGAATGGTTGTTACTGAACAAAACTTGATCGAAATACTAGATGATGTAATTGGGGAAGGGAGTGCGACTGATGGAGTTGTATCAGATGTTATTGCTTGTTTACTGAGTTTTGGTGGTGATTTTATCCTGCATAGCAATCGAATAGAGGAAATAAAACTGATAATTGGAGACGGGAGCCAGTCCAAATTAGTTGAAAAAATCATAGATGCGGCAAGTAAATATTTGCGAGAGGTTGTCCTTCCGCAGAATGTCTTAGAAGCCAAAATAGCAATACTGAAGAGTATGAAACCATCAAGGGCTGATGAGCGTCTTGTTGGGTCAGTTATTAAAAGTATTCCTCAGTTTGTTGAACATGAAAATACAGTACGAATAGCATTCTATGAGTTAAACAATTACGAATCTGAGTTTAGAAGAGTTCTATACGAAAAAGGGCAACCAACCCATTTTGGAGAAGTTAGAAAGGAAATATGTAAAAGGTTAACTGAATATGGGTTGGGGATTCCTGGAACTGCAATAAGTGCGAAAATACGTCGATCAAATCAGGATCTCGTTCCAATAGGAAAAAAAGGGCTTTGGGGTCTGAAAGAATGGGGGACACAATCAACAGTGGTGAGAGAACAAATCCTACATGTCTTACACAAGAAGGGAGAACCAGTTAAGAAAACGGATCTGGTAAACAAAATTTTAAAAAATGGTGAGTATCCTAAGCAAACTGTCATGATCATTCTTTCTTCAATGCGCGGAAAGGACGTTCTACAACTGGATGATGATTCTGTGATATTGAAAGATTGGAAAAGAATATATGGAAATAGAATTAAGGAGAAGAAAACTAGAATTAAAAGTGTAACAATAGACATGTGTAGGACAGTTACTGAGATACTTGTTGAGCCTTTAAGTACGCCAGAATTTCTTAACAGGTATATGAAAGAAACAGGTGAGGAAATTGCATATCAAACCTTTTATCAGAGAATTGATAAGCTTCCATGTGTTGAGAAGCATGGTGAAGGGAAATTGCTTAGGTGGCGAAGGGTTGAAAAATATATCGCCGCTGATGTGGCAAGTAGGGAGACGAAGTTTGATCGAATAACAGCCTTAGCAAAAAAAATAGTGGGAGAAAAAGGCGAGATCGATTCACAGTCGCTATTAAAAGAACTGAATGTGATTGAACAGATTGAACCTGTATTTATGTACAAAGTTCTTAGTGAAAACGCAGAGTTTGTTTCCAGAAAATCGGAATCAGATGGAAGACTTAAAATAATTTCGCTTTATAGTGGGAAAGAAGGCGTGCAACACAAAGTTTCTGCCCAAATGGAACTTACGGAACTTCAAATCATTATTAAAAACTTGATAAAAAAAGGTGAAGGCCCAGTTATTGAATTCAAGTCCACATTGCAGTGGGATCTTCGAGAAAACCGACAAAATAAAGGCTTAGTTCATGAAGTTTTAAAAACGATAGCGGCTTTCTCAAATTCTAAAGGTGGCAACTTATTAATCGGCGTTGAAGATGATGGAAATGTGATAGGGCTGAAACATGACTACTCGCTGATTTCAAAAGGAGTGCCAAGGGATCAGTTTGCATTAAGAATTGAAAATCACATAAAGAATGCTTTTGGACTTGCAATCATGGCTCTAGTCGAAATACAAGTGGAAGAAATATCTATGGAAGAAGTATGCTATATCAGAGTTAAACCCTCAAAGAAGCCAGTACTATTCTCGGATAAGAATAAGAATGGACAAATTGAAGAATTCTTCTACGTGCGTGGTTCCAATAGTACTCAACGGCTGATTCAACCAAGGGAAATACTTGATTACATGGCGACTCATTTTGGGTAGTCCCCAATATACGGCTTATGGATAATCTGCGGCGGGATCGGCGTCACGGGGAATGGTGAAGAAAGAATATGAGAAGTAAAGAAAAACTTCCGGCAACAGCGGCTAAACGCCATGGCTTCGCCACGTCGCTTAGACGCGAAACGTTGTAGACAATACAAAAGGGCTCCACAAAAATCGAAAATCTAAATTTTAAACTTCTTTGAAAAAAATAGTGATTCAAGCGAATAACAGATAATTAATTTAATCATGTTTGAGCTGTAAGTATTTTGTTTAAATTTAATAATTAGGGAGCTTTCTGTTTATTAAAATAAATAAGTGTAATTTCTCTACTATTGAAGAGTAAATTAATTTTGAATACTAAGGAAAGTATTTAATTACTAAGGTCGTTAATAAAGAAGGTTTGAGATATGTATCGACAAGTAGGGGATTCGAAAGAAAATAAACCTAAAACAATTGGTTATTCTGTAGCACAGAAGAAAAATACTGGAAAGAAGGATTTGCGCTTTGTAGATAATCGAACTGAGGCTAAAGTTCAACAAATTTTGCAAGATAGGGTGAACTATAATTCTCAGGTAACTCCAACAGCACAATTGCAGGCATTAGTTAAAAATAGTTTTCCCCCAATACAAAATCCTATCCCAAAAAAAGAAAATAGTATTAGTTTATCAGATAACATAAAAACAGGGACTGAAAACCGATATAGTAATTCCATGGATAATGTAAAAGTTCTCTACAATTCCGATAAACGAGCTCAACTCAATTCTAACACTTTTGCGCATGGTAATAGCCCCCTCCAAATGATAACAGCTCGTCCTTTAAGACAAGTTGTTCCCGGACTTGGTAATGCAGACAGTCAAATTTTCTCTGCATTAGGACCTGTCTGGACAGATCCTAATATTATTGCCCTTGCGCGCGCTTTTCATCAAAACAAAGGAAATTGTGATGCAAATCAATGGGCAACTATTTCAAATTATGCTGCTTTTACAAATAATGTAGCCAATGTAATAGCCTTTGCACGCATTGCCGGATGGACTTGGGCAGGTATTGATCCATTGACCACAGCTTTTGTAGGTGGGGCCAATGGCTTAACTGCTGCACAATGGATAACCGTTGCAGGATATATGGCAAATGACGCTCATGCTAATACTATCGCTTTTTGTCAGTTGGCTGGGTGGACTTGGGCTGGTATTGATCCATTGACTGCAGCTTTTGTAGGTGGGGCCAATGGTTTAACTGCTGCACAATGGGTGACGATTGCAGGACACATGGCAAATGACGCTCATGCTAATACTATCGCTTTTTGTCAGTTAGTCGGGTGGAATTTTGCTGCGATCAATCCTCTTTCACTAGCTTTTGTTGCAAACCCAAATGCATTAACTGTGTATGAGTGGATTGGAATAGCAACTTTACTAGGAAATAATACAGATGCAGGTAGTATCGCGTTTGCTCAACTTGCAAATTGGACATATTATCCAGTAGTTGCTGTTGTCACCGCATTTTTGTATGGTGGAAACCATAACGCATTTACCGCTGTACAATGGACTATTATTGCAAGTCAAGTTCAAGCTAATAATGTACGTCTAGCTATTCAATATGCAGAAGGAGGTGATGGCAGGGATATTATACTAACACGGGAAGACCGTTTTGCAGAAGTTTATCCAAATGCAATTCGAATCGGATCTCAAGGGTGGCAGGCACAATTAAATAACGCAATTGGAAATGTAAGAGAAAATATAGCAAATAGTGCTATGCGTGATCAACGTCATGTAGGTGCACAATGGCCGAGAGCAGACAGAATTTCACATTGGACACAGGGAGGGAATGGAGGAGGGCAAACAGGATTTGTTGCTCATGTAAATAATGTGTCTTTCTTTATCGCTTATGGAAATCATGCAGGCCCTAACACTTATAATTTGGTATGGAAAGCGGCAAACGTAGGAGGCTTCATTGGGAATCAAGTTACTATCTAAATAAACAATGGTTCAAACCCGTAGAACGCTATATTGACTTTTGACTCTAGAAATTCTTTTGGCTGAGAAATATGACAGAATAAATTCTTCTATAAGAGAGGGCCCGCCCTTTTGTACAGTCTACAACAGCACATAACCGCAATGCCTTTTGCAATTAATTAGCGTTTGTCTGTGTTTTTAAATCAGTGATTTGTTCAATTTCTTCATTGCAACTGGTCGGCACTGCGGTTATCTGCAACCGTTGCCGGAAATTTGGAACAAACCTATAACCAGTTGTTATGTCAATTATCCGAGTGGTGGCGTTGTGGTAAGCTGGTGTGTGCGT
>JAFGWG010000185.1 GCA_016937255.1 Bacteroidales bacterium | reverse complement strand
CATGGGCTTAAGAGGGCCGTGTTTTAATAAACAATATTTAGATTACAATCCTTATTTTTGCAAGAATCTTTGACAATACTAAATGAAAATCTCCACTACGATATACTCCGAAATTCTGCTTGAACACAGGAATTTACTTCAAGAACTCAATCGAAAATCAGGTTTTTTATCTCTTGCCAGGCTTCTATCTATTATTGTTGCCATTCTATTGATATGGGGATTTTTCAAAACAAATCATTACTCATTTATCATTGCTTCTGCGCTGTTTTTAATTGCATTCTTTTTGCTGATTAAAGTTCATGGAAATCTCTTTTGGAAAAGAAAGCTAACAAGATCAACGATTGAAATCAACGAAGAAGAAATAGCCTACCTAAATGAGCGCAAATTGCCTTTCAAAGACGGAAAGGAATTCATTAATATCAAGCATTTCTTTACTTATGATTTGGATATCTTTGGAGAAGACTCGCTGTATCAGCATCTAAACAGAACGGCTACTTATATTGGCGAAAATTCACTGGCAAAAAGACTTTCAGACCTGTTACCCGACGAGGAAATCATTCCAAACCAAAAAGCAGTTGAAGAATTGAAGCATAAAACCGAATGGCGGCAAAAAATCTATGCCATTGGGCGAAATATTCAAGACAATGCCGCGAGATTTCAAAACATACTTTCCTGGTCGAAAAGAAAAGACAAGAGTGTTTCAAAGCTTGCCCTTGCTTTATCTTATATCATGCCAAGCTTGCTGTGGTTTTCAATTATTGCACAGTTCTTTATCCTCCCCAATATTCTATACACCCTAAGTATCACATTGTTTTTCGCTAATCTCTTTTTCATTTCTTCATATATAAAAAGAATCAAAGCCATTTTTATTGAATCGGAAAGCATTAGTAAAACGCTGGAACGCTATGCGCTAATAATCAGAGAAATAGAAAACGAGCCTTTTGAAAGTGAAAAACTGAAAAACTTACAGTCATTACTTAAAGGAAGCAAATCTGCACATGCTGAAATTCATCGTTTATCGAGACTTTTCGGCCAGCTCGAGAATTTCTTAAACCTCTTAGGATCAATTATTTCCAATGGATTATTTCTATATCACGTCAGAGTACTCTATAAAATTGCGCAATGGAAAAACGAGAATACCGATAAAATTGAAAATTGGCTGGAAATTATGGGAGAATTTGAAGCTTTAAACAGCTTATCAAATTTTGCATTCAATAATCCTGAATATTGTTTTCCTGAAATTAGCAAAGAACAAAAAATTGGATTTACAGAAGTCGGTCACCCACTCATTCGCAGTGAAGTAAGGATTACCAACGATATTTCTTTCAATGAAAATCCTTTTGTGATTTTAACCGGTTCCAATATGTCGGGAAAATCTACTTTTTTGAGAACGCTGGGCATAAATATGCTGCTAACTCGTGCAGGATCTGCAATTTGCGCCACGAAAGCCTCTGTAAATCCGCTTACGCTATTGGTTTCTATGCGTGTGGAAGATTCATTGTCGGATAACGAATCGTATTTCTTTGCCGAAGTGAATCGTCTGCATCGCATTTCGCAGGAAGCACAAAAAGGAAAATGCTTTGTACTGCTGGATGAAATTCTGCGCGGAACTAATTCTGACGACAAGCGCAAGGGCACGAAGGAATTTATTAAAAGCCTTATGAAATATGATATCACAGGCATTATCGCAACACACGACCTCGATATTTGTTCATTGCAGAAAGACTATCCGCAACAGCTTATCAATAAGTATTTTGAAGTAGATATTATCGATGATGAACTGGCATTTGATTATAAGCTCCGCAACGGTATTTGCCAAAACCAAAGTGCCACATTTCTAATGAAGAAGATGGGGATTATTTAAAATCCTCCACTAAGCTTTACAACAGTGTGTGAATTTCTGCTGTAAAGCCATCACTCCGTCGTCGGACGACGGCATGATTATTCCGCAGATTTAATCCTCACCTCATGATGATAAACCCCCTGCACACTTCCATCTTCCAGCTCTAGTAAAATCTTACCATCGAGTTCAGTTTCTATGATTTTGGCTTTGAAAAGATCATTTTTTCCTGAAAAACTGCAAAATGCTCCCCTTTTCCACAGGCGGGCATTATAATCTTGAAGCAAATTGCTCCATTCGCCGGTAAGAACTTTTTCAAAATTCAAATCGAATAATTCTGCAATACGCTGCACGGATTTTTCTATACTTCGTTCACGTCTGTCATGAAGAAAAAGGCCGGTAGCATCGGGTAAATCAGATGAAAAGTCTTTCTGATTCAGGTTCAAACCTATTCCAGCAATAATAACCGTAATATTAGCACCCATGCTGGCATTTTCAACCAGAATTCCTGCACATTTCTTTCCGTTTAACAAAATATCGTTGGGCCATTTGATATAAACATCGGCATCTGGAGCTTCTTCCTTTACAAAATCGCTTATTGCAAGTGCTGTTGCATGGCTAATGGCAAATTGATGTACAAAAGGAATCTTCTGTTCCTTCAACAATATGCTCATCAGCACATTTTCGTCTTTTTCAGATTCCCAAACATGATCACCCTGTCCGCGGCCTTCTGTCTGCTGCAGAGCATAAACAACATGCATTGTCGAACTCTCATATTCCGCCATTTGCCGTTGAGCTTCTTTATTGGTGGAATCGAGGGTTTCTGAAAAGTGAAATTCTTTTTTCATTGATTTGACAAATTTACGAAATACCTGCTTATTCAAGGCTTAGAGTTAATGGTTGGCGAACACTTGTCCGACTTCGGCAGCAAAAATCATGTCGAACGAAGACTTGTCGACCATAATCTATGCAATATTCGAATAAAAAAATCAGGGAATTAATGACTAATAAAAATCAGTGCCTTTAGAAACGGAAAAACATTAACTTTGTACAAATTTACAAAGCATTAATGACAAAGAAAGCTCAAGAAAACCCGGCAGAAATTATTGCCGAAACCTTTCAATCAAATCATGGACAAGAAGTGGTTATTCTAGATCTTAGAAAAACAGGACAAAATGTCTGTGACTATTTTATTATCTGCCATGGCACGTCAAAAGTGCAGACCCAAAGCATTGCAGAAAACTCCATGCAAGACGTACGTAAGAAACTGAAGATAAAACCATTTAGCGTTGAAGGAATGAAGAATGGAGAGTGGATTTTACTAGACTATGGAGATATTGTGGCACATATTTTTCTAGATGATTCTAGGCAATTTTTTCACCTTGAAGATTTGTGGGCGGATGCCAAAATAATTCGAAAAACTAAAGAAGAGAGCAAAGATGCAAAACAATAATAACCCTCAAAAAAACCAGCAAAAATCGAAAAAGCCAAAACCCAATTTTTATTGGATTTATGCAGTATTGGCTCTTGTTTTTCTGGGAATGTACTTTTTCAATTCTGGTCCTGAGCCAGATGACGTTAACTGGAAAAAATTTGAAAATGAGATGCTATCCAAGCATCAGGTTGAAAAATTGGTTGTGGTTAATAACAAATACGCAGAAATTTTTCTAAAGCAGGATGTTATCAAAGAAGATACTGCCTACAATAAGCTGAAGGAAAATAACTTGAGTGGACCGCATTATATTTATAAATTTACTACCATTGAAAGCTTTGAGAAGCAATTGCGTGAGGCTGAGGATAAGATCATTGCGAAAGATACAATTGGTAAAACTCCAAATGAAAAGGAAAGTATTATTTCCAACAATAGAATAACTGTTCAATCTGAAGAGCGCAAGAATTGGGGAGGTGAAGTATTAACATGGGTTATATGGATAGGCATTTTTATCATATTCTGGATTTTCCTCATGCGCATGATGAATCGAGGTGGCGGTGGCGCAGGGCAAATTTTTAATGTTGGAAAATCAAAAGCCCAGTTATTTGATAAAAACACCCATATTACGATTAATTTCAACGACGTTGCAGGACTTGAAGAAGCCAAAGTTGAAGTAATGGAAGTGGTGGATTTTCTTAAAAATCCAAAAAAATACACTAATCTTGGAGGTAAAATTCCAAAAGGCGTTTTGCTGGTAGGCCCTCCGGGAACTGGTAAAACTTTACTTGCGAAAGCTGTGGCCGGTGAAGCCAAAGTTCCGTTCTTCTCTATCAGCGGATCTGATTTTGTAGAAATGTTTGTTGGCGTAGGAGCATCGCGTGTACGTGATCTTTTCCGTCAAGCAAAGGAAAAGGCGCCATGTATTGTATTTATTGATGAAATTGATGCCATTGGCCGAGCCCGTGGTAAAAATAATATTACTGGAGGCAACGATGAGCGGGAAAACACACTGAACCAGTTGCTTACCGAGATGGATGGTTTTAGCACTAATGCCGGTGTAATTCTACTGGCGGCAACAAACCGTGCCGATGTATTAGATAAAGCATTGATGCGTGCCGGACGTTTCGATCGCTTGATATACGTTGAACTGCCTGATTTACATGAACGTGAAGCTATTTTCAAAGTACATACCAAGCCACTAAAAATATCAAAAGACGTAGATACCGATTTTCTTGCCAAACAAACCCCAGGATTTTCTGGTGCTGATATCGCCAATGTATGTAATGAATCTGCCCTAATTGCTGCCAGAAATGACAAAGAGCTTATTGAAAAACAAGATTTTCTCGATGCTATTGATCGTATTATTGCCGGACTTGAGAAACGCAACAAAATTATCAGCAAAAACGAGAAAAAGGTCATTGCCTTTCACGAAGCTGGTCATGCTTCTATAAGCTGGTTACTTGAGCATGCTCACCCACTGGTAAAAGTAACGATTATTCCTCGGGGAAAGTCATTGGGAGCAGCATGGTACTTGCCGGAAGAGCGATCATTAACAACCTGGGAACAGATTTACGATGAAATTACTGCAGCCCTTGGTGGTCGTGCTTCAGAAGATGTGAATTTCAATCAGATTTCCACCGGAGCACTTAATGATTTGGAAAAAGTTACCAAGCAGGCTTATGCTTCTGTGGCATATTTCGGATTAAACAAAAAGATCGGAAACATCAGTTTCTTCGATTCATCGGGTAGTCAGGAATTCTATTTCACAAAGCCATATTCTGAAAAAACTGCTGAAATTATTGATCAGGAAGTTCACAATATTGTTGAAGAAGCATACGAGCGTGCCAAAAAGCTTATTGCTGATAATAAAGACAAGGTAACCGCACTTGCAGAATTATTGCTTGAGAAAGAAGTAATATTCCGCGAGGATGTAGAGAAAATCTTTGGACCGCGTCCTTTCATTAGCGATAGCGAAAATGTTAAAGGTTTGGATGAATCGAGTAAGGAATTGAAGAAAGAAGAATCTAATCCACTTGAGCTGACAGAGGATAATAACAAAATCAAAGAGCCAAAGATTAATTCTCATGAGAAGGATGAGGATGAGCCTTCAGATAATTAATGTGCTAATATGCTAATTTATTAATGTGCTAATGAGTGTTTTTCAAAGAATAAGACACAAAATATTAGCACATTAGCACACCAGCACATTAAACTTATCAAATTTCACTTTCCAGATTCCACTTAATCGTTATATTTGTGCATATATTTTTGCATGAAACAACATGAAATTATAGAAATAAGAGAGAAAGTCCTTAAGAAAATCCGCAATGCATTGCTGGATACTGAAGAATCTTCTTCATTGCTAATGGATGAAAAAAAAATGGTATCCTTTGTAAAAAGCGATACTCCCCTGCCCATGCAGTTTGCAGAGAATTTCACTGAAGCTGGCGGAATGTTCTATTTTGCCGAAAGCCAAAAGGAACTTAAACAGGCCTTAAATTCGGTGCTCAAAAAACTGAAATTCTTAAGCGTTTTCTGCTCCAACGATTATTATGCAAACCTTATCATGAGCGACACTTATGCAATTATCTCCAACCCGGATGATTTACCTACAGTGCAGGCTGTGATAAGCGAATGTGAGTTTCTTTGTGCTCGAACCGGAAGTATTTTAATGTCGAGCTACCTCAGTGCAGGACGTCGTGGTGTAGCCATGAACGATGCATTAATTATTATTGCAAAACAAGATCAGGTTTTACCCGATATTGAAGATGCATTACGCGAGACCCAAAAGAAATACAATGGACGCTTTCCTTCACAACTGAGTTTTGTCACCGGTCCGAGCCGTACAGCTGATATTGAAAAACAACTGGTGCTTGGTGCGCATGGTTCAAAACGTGTTTTTGTATTCATTTACGACGAATAAAATGAAAGAACTTCTTATACGTGCAGCATCTGGATTGATTTACGTACTTGCATTAGCAGGAACGGCATTGTGGAATCCAATTGTATTTACCGTTGTAATGCTAATACTATTTACTATTGCTAATTTGGAATTATTAAAACTATCAGGTCCGAAAATGATCAATAAAGTAGTATTTATTGCTTTCTTTAGTTCAGTATTCATTTCTATTGAGTTATTCCTTTTAATGAATGGCTATAACTACTATTTGTTATTTGAATATGGAAGTATTTTACATGTATTATTAATAACTTTCCCAATCCTTTCTATAGGTTGGCTTTTTACTATAATAATATTAGCACTAAGCAAAGAAGTCAATCTCACTAATCAAATAAATTCTTTTTCACTGCACATAGTCTATTTATTGGTCCCATTTAGTTTTCTGTTGATACTACAAGCCACAGAAACATATGAATTCAAATATCCCTATATCATTTTCTTATTTGCAATAATCTGGATCAACGACACTTTTGCTTATTTGGGCGGAAAACTGTTCGGGAAAACCCCACTTGCACCTAAAATCAGTCCCAAGAAAACGATTGAAGGTCTTATTTCAGGAATTCTTTTTGCAGTTGGCTCACTTCTAGTTTACAATTACTTCTATCCTTTTGCTCAACAATTGAATATTATTTTATTTGTTGTTCTAATGTGCCTTACCGCAACCTTAGGAGATCTGATTCAATCAAAACTTAAACGCGAAGCTGGTGTAAAAGACTCAGGTAATCTCATTCCTGGTCATGGAGGAATTCTTGACCGAATGGATAGCATATTACTTACCGCTCCTTTCACTCTATTATATGTTTTAATACTTTTTCACTAATGCGCATCCACAAAGCAGGAAAACGACCACTGATCATTACAGCATTACAGATGCTATTATTGAGTGCAGCCATTATTTTGGTTTCACTGTACTTTGATTTTCTTTACTCACTTGCTCTACTTATCTTTCCTTTACTTATTCAATTCTGGGCATTTACGTTTTTCCGCTACCCCGATCGATCTGGTTTTAAGCACGAGCCCGGAAAAATCTACTCTGCAGCCGATGGCAAAGTGGTGCTAATTGAAAAGCTTCAAGCCACAGAAAATGGGCAAGAGAGAATTCAGGTTAGCGTATTCATGAGCATTTACAATGTACATTTGAATTATATTCCGATAGATGGAAAAATTATTCATTCCACACATAAGCCCGGCAAGCACCTTATGGCAATAAAACCTAAGGCTTCCCTTTTGAATGAGCAAGTAGAAACCAAAATTGAATTATTGAATGGCGAGCATATTACCATTCGACAAATTGCAGGTGCTGCTGCCAAGCGCGTACTAAGTTTCGTGCAAGGCAATCAAAAAGTTAAAGTCGGCGAAGAGCTTGGATTTATTCGTTTTGGATCAAGAGTCGATCATATTATGCCTGCTGATGCGGAGATTTTGGTAAAGGCCGGAGAAAAGGTAACGGGAAGCAAAAGTGTAATTGCCATATTACCAAAAAATTGAGTAATTAAAAACTTTGCTTTTCTTAACCAATTGTTTTGAAAGACTAATCAGAAATTTTCACTTTATTATAAAAACAGTTTGTTCTGCTCTTCTGAATATTTAGCTTGCAAACCGCTTTCAATTTCCTTACATTTGTATAAGCACATAATCTTAAGATATGAGACAACTTCTATTACTAATGTTTGTGGTATTTATTGTTGGATGCAATAAACCTGATCCTTGCGAAGAATCATATTTCTCTAATGATTTTAAAGCATATACCTTTTTCCCGACTGGCTCGTACTGGGTTTACCAAGATACTAGTTCTAATGTTACCGACAGTGTGAATCTCGTATATTCTAATATTACATTAAACGATTATTGCAATGCAACAACCGAATATGAAGAAATACTTGAACAACGCTTCTATTCGTCTTTCTTTAACAACGGATCACCATCTCTATCCGTTTGGGCTCATGCTTCAACATATTATAACCAAAGCCAGGATTATCCTATGGGCGTCTTTTATGAAAGTGCGGAGCAAATAGACTCCATGGAAGTTAATAATGTATGGTATACCGATATAAGAGCAATTAAATTCTCACAAGGAACAGCAGAATTTTACTGGGCAAAAGATGTAGGGCTGATTAGAAAAGTGATGCCAGAAGCACACTTAAGCGATTCTGTGGTGAATTTTGATTTGGTGAGGTATTATATTAATAATTAATCACTTAGATTATCAAGAAACCGCTCCATCTCCTCATCATTCGGAGCTTTGCCACAAATATACGAATCATTAAAAAATATTATTTTTGGAGAAATCTATAAATAATATACACATTTCTCCAAATATAATGAAACATATAATTTCAGATCACTCTGATAATCGACCTAATAACTACTCTTTAAACAGATCATCCATTGTAATTTCCGAGTGAATTTCTTCAAGATAATACTGGTTTTTCAATGCAGGATAGGTCGTAATTAATGTGGTAACTACCGATTTCTTTGTTGCAGTTACATGTTCAAAAACAGAGCGTTTTCTTCGTAAATCGCCGGTATAATTTTTAGACAAAATAAACTCATTTTCAGTGAATTTCACTTCACATAAGTTAATTACACCGTCTTTTCTGTCGATAAGTAAATCAATTTGCGCCCCTGATACCTCATCATTTCCTCTGAAAATCCATGAAGAAATTTCGGTGAATGTTCCGCCAAGTCCTAACGCATTCACAATTTGCGATGTATGAAGCATGCAAACATTTTCATACGCATATCCACTCCAGATTTTATATGCATTTGACCCGGCCTGTTTATGCCAAACATTTCCGGTTTTGCCGGCATTCTTTCTAATAAACCGAAAATAAAACAATGAGTATAAATCAATTAACAAATAAATACTATCTTTTTTTCTCTTCCCGAAGGGTCTTTGCACGAATACAAATCCACTTTCAGAAAGATCGTTAAGTGCGCGTGAAAAAGTACCGCCATCATCCAATTTTGATTTTTCCAGCAGATCGACACGAGTTAATCCGTAATGATGTTTTGCCAGGGTTTCCACAATCTGAATATGAGTTTCAGCATTCTTAAACAATGAATGATAAAGCTGATCGTACTCATCTGACAGCAGCCCGTTTTTCCTGAAGCATACTTCATTTATAAGTTGCTCTGCACTTTTCCCGGGGCTGAGTTCATTCAGATAAAAAGGAATTCCACCCATGGCCATATACAGCTGAAGTATTTGATAACGTGACAGTTTCAAATGTTTCTTTTTACAATACAATTCCGTTTCGTGCAAAGTAAAAGGCTCCAGCTTCATTCGTGCAGTTACCCGATTGTAAAGTCCACCGGTGCTTTTCAGTAATTTGTTTTGCATCCATGAAGCAGCCGAGCCGCAAACAATGAGCAATACATGATTCATGGCTGATACCTCACTATTCCAGAAATACTCAAGAGCCTGCATAAAACCCGATTTGGGATTATCAGCCCACGGCAATTCATCAATAAATACCACAGCTTTACGTTTTCTCCTTTTAAATGATTTCAGGTATTGCGCCAAATAATCAAAAGCCATGTTCCAGTCTTCAGGGTGAACAGTCTCCTTTTTTTCTTTTGTTTGACGAAGGTATTCCGTAAAAAAATTCTGAATCTGAATACCGGTATCAGTATTGCATGAACCGGTAAAAAAGAAAACAATATCAGACTTCAAATACTGACGGATCAGAAATGTTTTCCCAACCCTTGGGCGTCCGTAAACAGCAAGAAACTCAGATCTGTCTGTTTGCATAAGTCTGTCAATCTGAACTAATTCAGACGCCCGACCAATGATATCTCTGTTGGATGAAACTGTGCTCATCATTGAAATATTTCACTGCAAATATACATTTATATTTGGAGAAATCAATAAATATAATACATATTTCTCCAAAAATAAATTTTGTATCTAAAATATACTATGAAATTATCTGTTTTTTACCAGCATACCTAAAAACCGCTCCATCTCTTCCCCATTCGGAGCTTTACCGTGCCAAGTATAATCGTTTTCTATTTCAGGAATGCCGCAGCCCATTTTGGTATGGGCAAGAATAAGGGTAGGCTTTTCGTCTGATTTATGGGCAAAGGCTTGTATAAGTTCTTCAACATCATTGCCATTGCACTCAAGTACATGCCAGCCAAAAGACCGCCATTTATCAGCCAATGGTTCCAGCGACATTACATCCTCGGTCTTACCATCAATTTGAACATTATTGCGATCAACAATACCAATGATATTATGCAGCTTATAATGCCCGGCACTCATCGCAGCTTCCCAAACAGAACCTTCCTGTAGTTCGCCATCGCCCATGATGCAAAAAGTTCGTTTGTCCTTCTTTTCGTGTTGATCCATCAACGCAATTCCAACGGCTACTCCAAGTCCCTGGCCCAATGAGCCGGCAGATAATTCCACTCCGGGTAAACCATGATCACGCCCCGGATGTCCTTGTAATCTGGTGCCAAGCTTTCGCAAGGTTAATAATTCTTCTTTATCGAAATAGCCGGATTCGGCAAGTGTAGCATATAAAACAGGAGCTACATGTCCGATACTCAGAATAAGTCGTTCACGATCAAGCCAGTCAGGTTGTTCCGGTTTATGCTTCATTTCGTGAAAATACAGCACAGAAAACACATCGGCAAGACCTAGAGAACCACCAAGGTGACCACTGCCGGCCGCATTCAAGCTTAGAATTACAGATTTCCTAATTTCGCGAGCCTTTTTTATTAGAAACAGAGCTTCTTTCATTCTATTATTCCCTACTCTTTTCTATTTTTACAATATCGTTTATCAGTTGTTTTTCCTTAGGAGAAAGTTCATCATCAATGGTTTCGTTTTTCCATCCTTGCGGATAATACCAGGAGAACATAGAAAAAATGGCGTACAATTCTTCATTTCTAAATTCATAGCCATGAATGGCATAAATAAAATTCCTTAAGAACATCAGTTCAAAATCAGTAAATTCTTCAAGATCGGCATAATCGTAATCAAAATAATACGGAAAAACAACTAAATGAGGGTCAATATCGGAAATAAGATCATTGGCTTCGAATGCCAGCATATTAAAATAGTGCATAATGCCAAAATGCAGATCGAAATCGGGTTTAAAATTATTGGCACGAAACCGAAGCATTCCATTTTTTAAATACCCAACACGAACTGTATCGCCCATAAAATCGGTAAGCTCATCATGAAGTCGCCCAATGCCAACCACATCCCATTTAGCAGGTTCCATTGACTTCTGAAACGACCATGGAACATAAATACCCTGCCCGGGCATATTTATTAGCAGCTCAAAATCATCAATTTGCCCATTGGCCCACATTTTGCCGGTGGTTAAGCGGTAAAAAAATTCATTTTTATATTCAACCGAACTACTACCTTTATAGATATAGCTATGCTGAATAATGTTTGTACCTTTTTGAAATTCGGCATCAAAATAATACACATATTCATGAAAAAACTTGCTATTATTATCAGTGCGAAATCCACTTTCAGAAGCCTTAAATACCTTCCATGGCTGCATTATATCATTAACAATGGCATAAAACTCAAAAATCTGTGGATGTTTCAAATTATAATCTACCATATCATCAGAATCGAATGGTAAATCGCCTGAAGGTGGTGGACTTACAAAACCTACAGTTTCAGTTTTAACATTACCCGGATTATAAAACTCAAAAAATATATCTACCCGCACAGCAGTATCGAGATAGGTAAAAATGAGCACTTCGCGCTTGAGTTGGATGGTTGTTTCTTTTTTGGGATATAAATTACCGCCCTGAGAGTAGAACACGCCGTCGTTGGCACTAAGATTAAAAGAAGATAGCAGAACCAAAATTAGTATAAGCGAAAGTAATTTCATATTCGTAAAATTTATTTTTTTACAAATATAGTGAATTGAAATTTGTCATGTCTGACGGTTCCACGTCTTTCCCCCCTCGCAAACATTGAAGGTTTTTCCATTTCGTTGACGATGGAATGTCAAACCGGCTTTCGGTTTTTGGCGCATAAATTTGACGCGAGGCACGAGCACAAATTTTGTGACAAAAACATGGGGGCTGCACAAATTTTTTCGTTCATTAGCGAAAGAAATGGTAAAAATTCATACATATTATCTTACGAATTCCGTCTCACATTACGGTTTAACAGAATATTATGTTAAACACGCAAATAAAGGAGAAGTATACGAACCAAACCAACACTTCTACCACCCCGACCATGCTTCGACGCCGCTCAGCACAGGCCTCGGCAGCAGTAGTTTTATCACAAACGCAATCGGTTACGCCGAACAACACCCGATCGCTATCGGGGTGCAATACTTACCCTTCGGGGAACTCTTTGTAAATCAACAAAATAGCACGTATGATACTCGTTATAAGTTTAGTGCTAAATTGAAGCGCAGCGGAAATCCCGCCACAGCGGGAGAAAAAGATAATGAAACGCAGTATTCTTACTTCGGTGCGCGGTATGGCGCCTGCCCCGCCAAAGGCGGGGATAGTGATCTGAGTGTTTGGCTGAGTGTTGACCCGATGGCGGATAAGTATCCGAGCATGTCGCCATACATGTACGTAGGAGGGAATCCTGTTATGATAACAGACCCTAATGGCATGGACTGGTTCGTGGATGAAGAGACCGGAGATGTCCATTATAACAGCCGCTTAGGAAAAGACGATGCTGCTCAGGTTGGTAAAAACTATAAATGGCTTGGTAAAAATGATATGTTTGGTTATAACGAGGAAGAAATGAGAGCTGCAGCATATGATAAAGATGGAATTATTGGTCAAATGGCAGATGAAGTGAAAACATATACTTATTATAATGAAAATGGATCAACCCTAACTGATGAAGCACATTTTAGTGGTGAAAATGCCGAAAAGTTTATGGGAGCTATGGGATATGAAAAAGCAATAACACAAGGGGTTGAATACACAAGAGTCTTTAACGAGACTGACCATTCAAGGTGTGGTTCAAGAACTGCTGATATTACGAATTCTCATATAATTATTGCAGAGAGATATAGCTATGTAAAGAGAGGATTAGTTCCTACATCGCATTCGATGGGACAAACAATGGGTGAGCCACAGCTGAATAATATCTTAACTGTTGGAAGATATAGGTATACGTATGCGGAACCGAAAAACAGAGCATCAGACCATTGGCTTTACAAGTTTGCCTCAAGTGATTTTTCAGATGATATAGGTCTGCGTGTTATCAACGGGTGGAGCAACTACTCATATAATATTGGAATCATTAATAGATTTGTAAAAAGATATGGTACGAGATAAAATTATCATCATCATTTGGATCTTATTTTTTGCGATCTCATGTGGTTGTAAAACAAATAATCGCAAGCAAATGTTAGATAAATACAAGACTGAAGTTGAGAAATACTATACGGTCCCCGGGCTTTGTTCGCATTTCCCGGAAGATGTAGGCGGGAGTGACATCCAGCAAATGTTTATGTCTTGGCCTTCACAAGAAGAATTATCAGATATTTACATATTGCAATCTCTGTCTGAAGATGATTTTTCTGAAATATTAAACCGCTTTACTTTTCAGCAGAACTCTCTTTATCAAGATTCAACAAACTTCATAATGACACTTGATTGGCTTTGGGATACAACCAATTATCATCACCAACACACACCAAAACAATTAACAAACTTACCAATTCCTGATTTTGACCCTGTAAAATTTGGGACTGAAGAGATTAGTTATACAGAAAGAATAGATGGAAAAGAAGTTGTTTTCACAAAAGACAAAGCACCTGATGATTTAGAAGTTTATGTAATAGATGCAAAACCTGGAAATTTTTGGGTCGATAGCATTAAAAATCCTCGCCCACCTATGCTTTTGGAATGGCAGCATGGTTATTCCAGAGGCATTGCCACTTCCAAGAAAGAACTATTGATTGTTTATTGGTTAATAATGTGGTAATTCTAATAATAAGATATACTACATCTTCCATTGCACATTCCATGACAATTCTTACCACAACATACAAACCCTGCACATTCTACGATAATTCTTTGACAAACTTCCCTCTCGATCAGTATCGGGATTGGGAGGCTTGTTTTCTTTAAGAAAATGAAAAATAGCGAAGCTGTTTTCAGGGTAAATCCTAAAACTGTATGGGTTGAACGTAAGTTCAATTAGTAAAAGCAATACGTAGGAGTACTAATATCTACTTTATATCAGCAAGATAACCATTATCCTTATGCCACGCGTACAATATAAAAATTCTTCTTCCCTTTCTGTACAAGAATATAGCGATTATTGAGCAAATGCTGCGTTCCAATAATAAGGTCTTCCCCAACCTTTTCTTTATTAATAGAAAGACCATTATCTTTCACCATTCTACGCGCTTCTCCACGACTTGTAAACGCTTTTGCTATATCGGAAGCAAATTCTAGAACAGGAATACCTGCTTCGAGTTGTGCACGTGATATTTCTTCCAGTGGCACACCTTCGAAAATACTTAAAAACATGCTTTCAGAAAGCTTCTGCAATGTATCAGCGGTACCTTTACCAAATAGAATTTGACTGGCTTCAACAGCACTATTGTATTCTTCTTCAGAATGCACCATAATGGTGAGTTCTTCTGCAAGTGATTTCTGCAGCAGTCTCATATGAGGTTCTTCGCGATGCCGTGCAGTCAGTTTTTCTATTGTTTCCTGATCCAGAAGCGTGAAGATTTTTATATATTTCTCAGCATCTTCATCTGAAGTATTGAGCCAAAACTGGTAGAATGCATAAGGGCTTGTTTTTGCAGGATCGAGCCAGATATTTCCCGTTTCTGTTTTTCCAAATTTTCCGCCATCAGCTTTGGTTATAAGCGGACAAGTCAATGCAAAAGCTGATCCTCCTGTTTTTCTACGAATGAGTTCCGTTCCTGTGGTAATATTCCCCCATTGATCGCTTCCGCCCATTTGCAGGCGACAATTGTAGTTTTGGTAGAGATGCAGAAAATCATAACCTTGTACCAATTGATAGGTAAACTCTGTAAAAGACATCCCTTCGTTGGCTTCACCGGACAGTCGTTTTTTTACACTGTCTTTAGCCATCATATAATTGACAGTAAGGTGCTTACCCACATCGCGAATAAATGAGAGGAAAGAAAAATCTTTCATCCAGTCGTAATTATTAGTCATCAATGCAGCGTTGGTTTCTGAAGAATCGAAATCGAGAAAACTTTTGAGTTGTTCTTTTATCGATTCCTGATTATGACGTAGAGTTTCTTCATCAAGTAGGTTACGCTCTTCGCTTTTACCTGAAGGATCGCCAATCATTCCGGTTGCTCCGCCCATTACGACTATAGGTTTATGTCCGCAAACCTGAAAATGTTTAAGCATCATAACTGAAACCAAATGTCCGATATGAAGTGAATCGGCAGTAGGATCAATGCCCACATAAGCAGTCCCCATGCCTTCTTTGAGGTAATCAACAACACCCGGCATTTGATCGTGAATCATTCCGCGCCATTTCAATTCTTCGACAAAGTCTTTCATAAGAGTTCTTTTGTGCAAAATTAATGAATTTAGAAATCTAAGCACGAAAAATCATCTTCATGTTCCATGACCCACATTCTTGGGGTCGTTGAAACATAGATTCTACTTTTTGAGGATATGGATTACTTCCAATTTTGAATTTTTCAGCTACCTTTGCAAAAAAAGCACATGCTACTATTCATGAATGAGATATTTGCCGTTGGTTGGAAGGATGTTATAGACATTATTCTTGTGGCCTATCTTATTTATGCTTTTTATAATTTAATTCGCGGAACAGCTGCTCTAAATATCTTTCTTGGTATTTTGGCTGTATATTTAATCTGGAAGCTTGTTGAAGCCATTGGATTAAATATGCTAACAGAAATCCTTGGTCAATTTATAGGAGTCGGAGTAATTGCCCTCATAATTGTGTTCCAGCAGGAAATTCGTCGATTCTTATTACTTCTTGGTTCACAGCGAATTATCGATAACAAGCGCAGTCGCTTATTCTTTTGGAGAATTCTGAAAGAAGAAAAGAAAACGGAGTACGACTATATCGTTGAAGCATGCAAAGACATGGCTAAAACCGAAACAGGTGCACTCATAGTAATTTGCAGCGACAAAAATGAATTGCTAGATATTCAAAACACAGGCGTAAGTCTTCAGGCAGATATAAGTAAAGATCTCCTGATGAATATTTTTTTTAAAAATGCACCGATGCATGATGGAGCAGTAATTATTTACAGAAATATTATCAGAGCTGCAAAATGCATTTTACCGGTAAGCCGCAAAGAAGATTTACCAACAGATATGGGTATGAGACATAGAGCGGCTATTGGAATATCTGAAAATTCTGATGCCTTAAGTATTGTCGTTAGCGAGCAAAATGGCAAAATAAGCATTACTCATTCTGGCGAAATTAAACGAGGACTCACACCTGAAGAACTGAGTAAGAGCATCAGTGAATTTCTGAATTAACAATCATGGGAAAACGTAAAAAAGTATATGGAACTGTCATCGAAAAGATGATAATAGAAGAAGCAGGTGCCGAAGGCAAATGTATTGCACGTCACGATGGTAAAATTGTATTTGTCCCTTTTGCAGCTCCCGGTGATGTAGTTGATGTAATGCTTGTTCGCTCAAAAAGAAACTATAGCGAAGGATTTATTCGTGAAATGCAAGAGAAAAGTCCATACAGAGTTGATCCCAAATGCATACATTTTGGTTCTTGTGGCGGTTGCAAATGGCAGCACCTATCCTACGATGCTCAAAGCAAAATGAAAAGCAAGCTTGTGGCCGATAATTTCAGAAAAATTGCCGGTTTAGAACCCGAAATGCAGCCTGTTATTGCTTCAGAAAAAGAATATTATTACAGAAATAAACTTGAATTTTCATTTTCAGACTTAAAATGGATCGTTGAAAAAAACAATGAAGAGAATGAAGAAATGAGAGCTTTGGGCTTTCACATTCCTCAACGATTTGATAAGATTCTACATATTGAAGAATGCCATTTACAACCCGAATACAGCAATACAATTCGCAATACTGTTTACGAAACAGCCATTGAACTAGAACTAAGTTTTTATAACCGAAAAACTCATGAAGGGCTTCTTCGTAATCTAATTATTCGCAATAACCAGGACAATCAATGGATGGTAAGTGTGGTTTTCAATGAAGAATGTGAAGATGCTCTCAGATTGATGTCCACTTTGAAAGAAAAATTATCAGACGTACATTCTTGGATCTACATAATAAATAATAAGCGTAATGATTCCATGGACGGCCTCGATTATAAAGTATTCGACGGTTCATCATTTTTGGAAGAGCGCATGGAGCATTTGAAATTTGAAGTAGGTCCTCTCTCATTTTATCAAACCAATCATTTACAAGCATACGAACTCTATAAAAAGACACGCGAACTGGCCGGACTAAGTGAAAACGAAGTTGTTTACGATCTATATACGGGCACCGGAACCATTGCATTGTTTATTGCCCCAAACGCTAAAAAAGTAGTGGGCATTGAATATATTGAAGATGCCATTGTTAATGCCAACAGCAATGCGAAAAATAATAATGTAGACAATTGTGTTTTCTATTGCGGAGACATTGCTAAAACCCTTACTGAAGATTTCATACAGAAAAACGGGCATCCCGATGTAATCATCACCGATCCTCCCCGCTCTGGCATGCATCCTGATGTAGTGCAACAAATAATAAAAGCTGCTCCTGAAAAAATGGTTTATGTCAGCTGCAACTCCGCAACTCAAGCCAGAGATATTGAAATGATGAAAGACAAATACGAAGTGGCATATCTTCAAGCAGTTGATATGTTTCCACATACACATCATGTGGAGGCTATTGCTCTACTAAAGCGAATCGCCCAATAATTAATACATTTGAGATTCTAAAATCATAAATCTTATCTCATAAATATCTTGCATATTTCAGATGAATTGGTTTACTTTACCGACCAAACAAAATCATTATGAGTAAGATCACTTTCAAAGAGCGTTTTAAATATTCATTAGACAATTTAATGTCGAGGGGACCGGGAGCTATTATTCTCTGGCTAGGAATTTCAACAATTTTAATGGTAATTATTTCTGCTATTATAATTGCTTTTATCGGAATTGTTCCTACAGAATCTGGCAACATTAGTTTTATTGAGGCTTTATGGCAATCGCTAATGCGAAGCATAGATCCGGGTACAATTGGAGGAGATGATGGTTGGCCTTTTAGATTTCTAATGCTAATTATTACTATTGGTGGAATTTTTATTGTATCTGCATTAATCGGTATTATTTCTGCGGGTTTTGATCAAAAGCTAGAACAGCTAAGAAAGGGTCGTTCTAAAGTTTTGGAATCCGGTCATACCCTCATTTTGGGATGGTCGCCCAAAGTCTTTACCATTATTCAACAATTGACTATTGCCAATGAAAATCAGCATAAGCCTCGCATTGTCGTAATGTCTGACAAGGATAAAACTGAAATGGAGGAAGAGATTAAAAACCAGGTATCCGACACAAAAAACAGCAAAATTATTTGCCGCACAGGAAGCCCGATGGAGATGATTGACCTCGAAATGGTTAATTTCAACACTGCGCGTTCCATTATAATTTTACCCCCTAATAATAATGGATTTGAGGATATTTTTGTAATTAAAACTGTATTGGCCATTGTAAATAATCCTGATCGTAAAAAAGACGATTATCACATTACTGTTGAAGTGCAAGAGAAAAAAAACCAGGAAGTTATTGAAATGGTTGCAAAAAAAGAAGTTGAAACACTGCTTTTGAGCGAAATCATTGCCAGGCTTACTGTTCAAGCAGTTCATCAACCTGGGTTGAGTATAGTGATAGAAGACCTTTTAAGGTTTGAAGGAGATGAAATATACTTTATGAAAGAACCAAAAATTATTGGCAAAACATTCAGCGAAGCTCAGTTATGCTATGAAGACAGTACTATAATTGGCCTACAATATGAAGACAAAAAAGTGCAACTAAACCCACCAAAAGACTATGTTATTAAAGATACTGACCAAATAGTTGCCATAAGCGAAGACGATGATACTGTTATTGCCAACGGCAAATGTGGGCATCGCGAAGTGGACGAGATTAAAAGCAATGAAGAATACACATTTGAAAAGCAAAAAGTAAAAACCCTAATATTGGGTTATAATTCTAAAATCTCTTTAATATTAACAGAGTTTGCAAATTATTTTCCAAAAGAAAGTTCTGTTCAGGTAATTGCACAAGAGCACCTGAAAGATAAAGTAGAAAAAATGAATATTGATGGATTATTAACAGAGATAGATTTTGCAGATATTACCAACGGAATAGTTTTAAACGAACTACAGTTTGAAAACTATGATTACATTATTATTTTGGCCGAGAATGGAATTGATATTCAACAAGCCGATGCCAATACACTGGTTTCATTGCTCCATATTAGAGAAATTGTAAAAAGAAATAATCTCGACATCAATATTGTAAGCGAAATGCTTGATCCTCACAATATGGAACTTGCCAGAATTAACCAGAAAAACGATTTTATTGTAAGTGAAAAACTCGTAAGCTTATTACTCACAATGATAAGCGAAAATAAATATCTTAAACCTGTTATTGAAGACCTACTCGATGCAGACGGCTCAGAAATTTACTTTAAGCCTGCCATGGCATATGTAAAAGAAAATCAACAAGTTACATTTTATCAAATCACTAAACTTGCTTCAGACTTTAATCAGGTAGCCATAGGATATCGAATAATGTCGAAATCTAATGATGCCTCTGCTAATTATGGTATTGTAATGAACCCCAACAAATCGAAAATGATAAGTTTTAGTGCTGAAGACAAGCTTATTGTATTGGCTGAAGACTAGTTTATGGAGTTTGAAAATTGAGTTGTTGTGAATTAGGTATTGGGTTAATGAAGATTTCTTAATCATCAACCAACTATTAACCAATTCACCAATCAACCAATAACCTTTTTCCATCTGAATTAAAATATTCATACCTTTGCAAAAATTTTAAATCATGATGGCAAAAATTACACAAATGTTTTCAATTTTTGCAATAAGCATAGCTCTTAGTGCATGTGGAGGGCAAAAAGATGATGGAAGAATCCCCACCGATGTTGTACATAATTCAAACAGTGTAAATGGCGAAAGCACTGGTGATGGTCCTCAAATATCGTTTAACAAAACAGAACATGATTTTGGTGAAATTTTGCAGGGAGAAATTGTCTCTTATACCTTTAAGTTTAAGAACACTGGCAATGCAGATTTAGTTATTTCGTCTCATTCCACAACTTGTGGATGTACAGTTCCTGAATACCCAAAAGGAGCTATTGCTCCGGGTGAAGAAGGCAATATAACCATTCAGTTTAACAGCAATGGAAAAAAAGGCGTTCAAAACAAGAGCATCGTATTGGTCACAAATTGTGAACCCCCCAACTTTTCTCTTAATATCAAAGCAGTAGTAAAAGAACCTTAAAAAAAAACAATATGAATTTAGCTTACATTCTTCTCATGATGCCTCAGGGCGAGGGCTCTGAAGGGGGCAATTGGTCATCTATGCTTATGCTTCTGGCACTGGTTGTAGTATTCTGGCTGTTCTTCATCCGTCCACAATCAAAAAAATCTCGCGAAGCACGTAATTTCCGCACAAACCTTAAAAAAGGTGATCGCATTATTACCATAGGTGGTGTTCACGGGAAGATTATTGAAGTGAACGACAACACTGTTGTGATCGAAACCGAGGGTCAAGGCAAACTTAAAATGGAAAAAAGCGCCATTGGGTCAGAATACGATCCAGAGAAAGTAGCAAGAGGTAAATGATCGCAAAAAAAATCAAATCCAGCAGAAAACTCAGGGTTTTTATAATAACACTGTTGCTTTCTGCTTTTCTTTGGTTTATTAATCATTTGGCAGGTGAATTCAATGTAAAAGTTGATATTGATGTCCATATTACTAATATACCTGCATATTATGATTCGTTACATTTTTCAGATAGTGGTTTTCAGATAAATATTAGCGGCAGTGGTTTTGCATTAATCCGCTATCATTTAAAAGATAAAAAAACAATTAACATTGACTTCAGCCAACTAAATAGGCAAGATGCGGAGGATAAACACATTTTTTATATTCCTAAGCCTGTCATTCTTGAAAGTATTCAAAGAGAATTACCAAGTAATATTAGCATTTCAGAGTTCGATTATTCACGCATATCCTATTCTCTAACTTCTTATCCTAAGAAAAAGTTACCGGTATATGCAAAACTCGATTACCAGTGTGCCGACGGATATATGGTTTTGGGTAAAGTAATTATTTTGCCCGACTCAATACTCATTGAAGGACCTTCCAAAAAAATTAGCAATATCGATAGTATATTAGCAATTCATCTTTTCGAAGAAAAACTAAGAGATAGTGTAAATATCTCTGTCCCTATCGAAATTAATGATGCTGATGCATGGATGTATTCTAAAACAAGTGTTGATATTCAAATACCCGTTATAAAAGTGAAGCGTTTAAGCTGGACAGATCATTTTCAGGCAGAAATTGATGGAAAGGTGTACGTAGAAAACATTGAAATGGAGGCATGGGTGCCTGAATACACAAATAAAGTGAAAGTTAAATTCAGACATAAAGTCAAGAATAATGAAATAATCATTACTCCACAGCTTAATACTCAATGCAGACTAATTCGTTTCAATCCTACTAGAATTCCACTATTGCCATGATCAGCATAGGTTTAACCGGACATATAGGAAGCGGAAAATCAAGTGTTGCAAAAATATTTGAGTCGTTCGGATTTGAAATTTTTGATGCTGATATTTTGGCTAAAAACTTATATGAAATTCCAGAAATACAAAAAAATGTAGAGCAGATATTGGGCATTCCAATTAGAGATAGTAAGGGCAAAATTGCCTATAAAGCCATGGCCGAAATTTATTTTAACAATGAATCGCTTTATCATCGCTTGAATTCTGTATTATACCCTGCCCTAACCAATTATACCAAACACTTAATTCAAGAATCTAAAAATAATATTCTTATTGAAGCAGCCATGTTTTTTGAAATTGGTTTACAAGACCTTTTTACTTATAAAATACACGTTTCTGCAAAACAAGAAATACGGCATGACAGGCTTCAAAAAAGCAGAAATATGAGTGTAGAACTCATAAAAGAACGCGAAAAAATGCAAGGTTCAGAGCGAATTAAAGAAAAACGAAGCGATTTTGTAATACAAAATAACGAAGAAGATTTTCTTATTGTGAAGGTTGAAAATATTTTGAAGGAAATTGGATATTTACCTAAATAAAACGACATGATTAGTTTTGCCTGCCCTAAATGCGGTTCTGATATTCTTAAAATATTGAAAAAGAAGTCAGAAGGACAATTTAGCCTCACATTTGTTTGTTTGAATTGTGGGCATCAATACAAGCCCGATGAAGCTAAACAAAAATATGCACCTGGATCTGATGAACACAATGCGCACAGCGCTTTTGACAACCAGATTCTGAAAATATTTTCTGAAAAAGGACGAATTGAAGCCATTCGTTTTTGCAAAAAGGAACGAAACTGGGACCTTAAATCGTCAAAAAACTATGTTGATAGTCTCGCTGTTGAAAACGGTTTTCCTAAGCCGAAAGAAGGTTGTTTTATTGCCACCGCTTGTTATGGAGATTATAACGCTCACGAAGTTCTTATTTTAAGGCATTACAGAGATAATATTCTAAATAAATCCTTTGGAGGTCGTATTTTTATTGGGTTTTACTATATAATCTCGCCATTTTTTGCAAGTTTAATTCGTAAATCTGATCGACTAAAATATATTATTCGTAAACATTTTTTAACTCCAATCATTCGTAAAATCTCTCGATTTTCTTCGGAGAATATGACAATAAAATAGAGCCTGTTATTCCGCAGTAGTATTGATGTATATAAATTTGATTAATACACTTCTAATTTAGACTATCTATAAATTAATATAAAAAGCAGAAAAATCTTGATTTAGTTGACCTTATCTTATTAAGGTTTACTATTTTTGGCGTCAATTGTTAATTGAATAACAAACTAATGGAGGATCATATGTCCAATACAGAAATCTTAATTAAAGAATTGGTTGAGAAGCACGGCAAGTGTCGTAATAGTCTAATGCCCGTGCTTCAAGGCATTGTTGCTAAAGAACGTTTTCTTAGCGAGGAAGCCATGAAAAAAGTTGCAGAATTTATGGATATTTCTGCAGCTGATGTTTACGGAACGGCAAGTTTCTACACCTTTTTAGATACAGTGCCCAGAGGTCGTAATGTGATTCGTGTTTGCCAAACCATTTCATGTGATATGGCTGGTAAAGATGAAATCATTAATGCAATCGAGGCTGCATTGAAAATTAAGGTTGGAGAGACAACACACGACGGCAATTTTTCTTTGCTGAAAGCCAATTGCATGGGTTGGTGTCATGAAGGGCCGGTTATGCTCATCAATGATGATGTATATACTAAACTAACCCCTCAAACAGCACTGGAAGCTCTTGAGAAGTATGTTGTTTCCACAAATAATTAATCAGGAACTAAAAAGGAATTGAAATGAGTACAAAAAAAGTTGATATCATATTCGATGCAGGATGCGCTATCATAGATGTGCTTGACAAAGGTCTTGCCATGTCTAAGGATGAAGTCATCAACGAGATCATCAATAGTGGTTTAAAAGGTCGTGGTGGCGCAGGTTTCCCAACTGGCTTAAAATGGAAATTTGCTGCTAGCGAACAAAGCGACAAAAAATATATTATTTGTAATGCCGACGAAGGCGAGCCTGGAACATTCAAGGATCGTGAGATTCTGACTAAAGTTCCTGAAAAAGTTTTTGTAGGTATGGCATTATGTTCATACGCTGTTGGCGCTGAAGAAGGTTATATCTACCTTCGTGGTGAGTACAATTATTTACTGAAAGATCTTCAGCCTAAAATTGACATTTTTAACAATCAAATGCAGCAAAGAGGTCATAAGTTTATCATTAAAGTTAAATCTGGAAGTGGTGCTTATGTATGTGGTGAAGAAACTTCACTCATGGAATCTATGGAAGGCAAACGTGGTGAGCCACGCAACAAGCCACCTTTCCCCACTGTAGCTGGTTATAACGGAAAGCCTACTGTAATCAATAATGTGGAAACTTTGGTTTACACTACTATGATTATTCGCATGGGCTCAAATGATTTCAAAGCACTCGGAACAGCTGATTCAAGTGGATCTAAAGTATTTTCCGTTTCAGGCGACACACCTAATGCAGGTATTTTTGAGCTTGAACTTGGGATGAAACTGAATGAGTTTGTTGAAGAATGGGGTGATGGAGATACCAAAGCTGTTCAGGTTGGTGGTGCTTCTGGTCACTGTGTTCCTAGAAAAAACTTCGATAAAACTATTATCGGGTTTGAAGGTATTCCTACCGGTGGATCTATGATGATTTTTAATAGCAGTCGTTCAATGTACAACGTACTGAAAAATTATCTCGAATTCTTCGTTGAAGAATCATGTGGACAGTGTACACCATGTCGTGTAGGTTGCCAACAACTTCTTAAAGGTATAGAAGCCATTAAAAAAGGTGAAAAAAGTCCTGCTTATCTCGAAGACCTTAAAAAACTTGCAGAAAGTATGAAGATTGCTGCAAAATGTGGTCTCGGACAATCAGTTGCTAATCCTTTCATCTCGATTGCAGATAACTTCAAAGAAGAAATCATTTATTAATCAAATCAAAAGAGCAAAACCATGGTTAATCTTAAGATAAATAATATCCCCGTTGCTGTTGAAGAAGGGACTACCATATTGGATGCTGCGCGCAAGCTCAATTTCAGAATCCCAACTTTATGTTATCATCCTGATCTGAGCATTGCAGGTAACTGCCGTGTGTGCGTTGTTGAAGTAAAAGGTGCCCGTTTACTTGCTGCTGCCTGTGCAACTCCTGTTGCTGACGGTATGGAAGTAATGACCAATAGCGAAAAAGTGCGATCAGCACGTAAACATGTTGTAGAATTATTACTTTCTGAGCATAATGCTGACTGTACCAAGTGTATTAAAAACGGAAAATGCGAACTTCAGGAGCTTGCTTCAGAATACCGCATTGGTGATCACGTATTTTTGGATCTCGTTAAAGAAGAATGTAAGATTGCTGATATCAGCTCTCCTGCTATCGCAAAAGATGATTCAAAATGTATCCGTTGTCAGCGCTGCGTACGTACTTGTAGCGAACTGCAAAATGTAAATGCACTTGCAGTTATTGCTAAAGGCGACCACCAGCACATTGGTACTTTCCTTGACAAACCTATGCACGAAGTGGTATGTACCAACTGTGGTCAGTGTATCAACCGCTGCCCCACCGCTGCATTGTCAGAAAGAACATATATTGATCAAGTATGGGATGCTATTAATGACCCTGAAAAACACGTTGTTGTACAAACTGCTCCTGCAGTGCGTATCGCCCTCGGTGAAGAGCTTGGCTTTGATCCCGGTGTACGTGTAACTGGTAAAATGGTAGCTGCACTAAGAAATCTTGGTTTCAACAGTGTTCTCGATACCGACTTTACTGCTGACCTTACCATTATGGAAGAAGGTACAGAGCTTCTTACTCGTCTCAAACTTGCTTTGGTTGACAAAAAAGAAGATGTTGCTCTTCCAATGTTTACTTCATGCTCACCGGGCTGGATTAAATATATTGAGCACATGTATCCTACATTGCTGAACAATCTTTCTACTTGTAAGTCACCTCAGCAAATGTTTGGTTCTCTTGCCAAAACTTATTATCCACAGAAAAAAGGTATTGATCCCAAAAACATTTATAGTGTTTCCATCATGCCTTGTACTGCTAAAAAATTCGAGTGTGAGCGTCCAGAAATGCGCGACAGCGGTTATCAGGATGTAGATGTAGTTCTTACTACCCGCGAACTCGCAATGATGATTAAGCAGGCAGGTATCGATTTCATGAAACTGGAAGACCAGAAATGTGACAGCCTCATGGGTGATTCTACCGGAGCAGCTGTTATCTTTGGTGCTACAGGTGGTGTAATGGAAGCTGCTATTCGTACAGCTTACGAGATTGTAACCGGACGCGAAATTCCGTTTGAAAATCTTAACATTACTCCTGTTCGTGGTATGGAAGGTGTGAAAGAAGCAAGCCTCAAAATTGAAGGTTGTGTTCCTGATTGGTCATTCCTCGAAGGTGCAGAACTTAAAGTGGCTATTGCCCACGGTCTTGCTAACGCCAAAATCCTTATGGATGCCGTACGCGATGGAAAAGCTGCTTATCACTTCATCGAAGTTATGGCTTGTCCTGGTGGATGCCTTGGTGGTGGTGGACAACCTATTCCTACCAGCCTTGAGATTCGTCAGAAGCGTACCGAAGCTATCTATGCTGAAGACGAAGGCATGCCAGTTCGTAAATCTCACGAAAATCCTGAGATTACACAGATTTATGAGGAGTTTCTTGGTAAACCTCTCGGACATAAATCTCACGAACTGCTCCACACACACTATAAGAAAAGAGAGCGTTATTAAACGACATATTTTCAAAGAAAAAGCGGCTGTTTGGCCGCTTTTTTTATATAATCTAATGTCTTGGCTCCGCTTCGGAAACTGCAATTGGAATAAGAGTCTGAATTGCTTTTTGTTGTTCTTCACTAAGTTTACTGAATTCAAGACCAAAATATTCCAATGATTTTTTATTTCTCATTCTATTAAATGCATCAGTAATCTGATTTTGAACATTTCTCAAATTACTCACTAATCCTCGTTTCAATATCCATTTTCTGATGTAGAATTCTAATGATTTCAATCACATTTTTCTTACTATTCTTCTTGTAGAAAATAAATTGTGATTTTACTTTTGACCTAAAATATCCTTTTCGAATTTCGCAATAATCTTGACCGGCATCCGAATTTTTAGAAAGAAACTCAATTTTATCAATGATCAAACCGAAATAATGATCAGCCTGATCAACTGACCAGTTTTCGGCTGTATAAAACCAAATTCTTTCAAGATCATGCCCAGCTTCCCTGCTTATTATGTATTTCATTATTAAGCTTTATGCTTTTTGTGCATATCTTTTAAGAATTCTGCAGGGTCAAAATCGTCAATAAATCCTGAACTTTCTCCCTTTTTCAATTCATTTATCAGCTCAGTTTTTTTGGTTTCCTCATATTCAAAAACCCTTAATGCAGCTCTGATCACTTCACTTGCACTTGAATACTTGCCGGTTTTAACGAGTTGTTTAATGAAGTCTTCAAAATAATCACCTAATAAAATGCTCGTGTTTTTTGGCATATCTGAAAATTTATTACAAATATACCAACAATTGGTATAGAATCAAAATAAAAATTCTTATCGAAGAAAGCTCCGATTAATTTGATTGTTTTCTGAATCAATAATCCGCAGCAAGTAAATACCTTCTGGCCACTTTGAAACAATTACCGAATGTAAATTCACACAATCACTGAATTCTGTAAAGTACATTACTTTCCCGTCGCTACTCCATATCTCAACCGATTGTATTTCACCGTCGAAAAAAATATTCAAATTATCAAAAGCAGGATTCGGATACAAAATAAGATTCTGATTATCATTCTCTGCAATATCAGTCAAACATAAGTCCATATACACAGAATCAATAGCCATTCCACTACACCCATAGGCGTCTTCATAATAATACTCCACCACAGAATTCCGATATGCAGGTACTCCGTTGGCTTCGATATACATGGAATCAATTACATCTCCGCCCAGATAATAACCTCCGGTAGGATTTCCACCGCTTAGAGGATATTGCGGATAAGGTATATCTGTTGTTGCGCAAAGAGTATCCCACGGCAGAATTAAGGATACTGTAGGATCAGGAATTACATAGACACTAACAGAAGTATCATTTTGACAGCCGTTTGAAGCAGTGGCTGTTACTGTATAAATTTGGGTTGAAGGGGTAAATGACACTCCATTATTTACACCATTATCCCACTGGTATGTTTGTGCACCAGTTGCGGTCAATATTAGACTTTCACCATTGCATAGAGTATCATTAGGCATAACCACAATGCTTGGATGTGGAATATCATTGACCGTAATATTAAAATAGCACGAATCAGAATTTCCCATTCCATCATCATTTACATATTTGATACTGTGTGATCCAATGCCAGCAATGGAAGGAAAAAATATATTAGATGTTACTCCCGCTCCTGAATATGTACCGCCCGCAGGTGTAGAACCTGAAATAGGCCACGCAGCATCGTTAAGACAAAAAGAAGTGTCGGCTCTGCATGATACAGAAAAACTTGAACTTCCTGCTGAAGCAAGTGATATATTATCGAAACTGATAAAATAGATATTTGAATTATTGTAATTGCAATTGGCTTCGAGATAAACCAAAATGGATGAGGTATTGCTAATTGTACTCAAATCGAAAACCACTTCAACCGCCGCACATGTTCTGGGTGTATCGAAAATGAAGCCTTTGCCATTTACACCAAAATCATATAATTCATCAACTCCGTTTATTCGAACTGCAGATACAATTTTTTGATATCCTCCATCTGCCCATACATAAAAACGAATCCAATCATTGCTTTGAGAAGCAAAATAGGAGTGCGACACATCGAAACTCAGTTTTAAACTATCCAAACCACTCGCATCTACTTCAGGCAGACGAAGAAAATTTCCCCAGTAGCTATTCCAATTTCCAGAATATGAAGCATGTCCACCAGTACATCCACCAGATGCGGTATAATCTATTGGCGTATTAGAGCTCGGAGCAAACCAAACAGATGTAGAAGCCGAAGATCCATGTACTAAAAAATCACTATCAAAAGGTTCAGGACCTAAAAGCTGGCCGTGATTGGATTGAATCAATACCAATAAAAACAAAGCAGAAATAAGAATTCTCATTTGAATGTATTTAGTTTTCAAATGTAATATAATTAGGCAGCTATGTCAAATAGTTTTGGGAAACAAATGGTAATCAATTCATGAGAAAATTTACAATATAAATATCCTTCTTTTTACAATTCATACACATATTTTTGTAAATTGCATCCAAATACTTATCTCAAATGAAAACAATAATCTACCACAATACAAGATGCCGTAAAAGTCGCGGTGGACTAGAGTTTTTTAAAAAACACACCGAAGATTTTGAAATAGTGGAATACCTAAAAACGGGGCTAAGTCCTGAAGATATTTCCAAATTATTGAAGCAACTTAATATGAAAGTGCAGGATATCATTCGTACTCAGGAAGATGTATATAAAAAGGAACTAAAGGGGAAAAATTTTACAGATCAGGAATGGATTAAAATCATTTCTGAGAACCTTAAATTACTGAAAAGGCCCATTATTGTTAAGGGGAATAGGGCGGTAATTGGTGAAACCGAAGATGCAGTAGCCAGTTTGTTTTAATAAGAAATCATTTAAAAAAAAACCATGGAATACAGAATTGAAAAAGACAGTTTAGGCGAAGTTAAGGTGCCTGCAGAAAAATACTGGGGAGCACAAACTCAACGCTCAAAAGAGAATTTTAAAATCGGTGGACAAAAAATGCCGGTAGAAATAATTGAAGCTTTTGCCATTTTGAAGAAAGCGGCAGCTTTAACCAATGCGGATCTTGGGAAAATTGATCCAGAAAAATCAAAGCTTATTGCACAGGTATGCGATGAAATTCTGGAAGGAAAACTCGCAGGTGAATTCCCATTGGTAGTTTGGCAAACCGGCTCTGGCACGCAAAGTAACATGAATGTGAACGAGGTAGTGGCTAACCGCGGACACGTAATTGCCGGCGGCAAACTCGAGGATGCAAAAAAAGCACTTCATCCAAACGACGACGTAAACAAATCGCAATCGAGTAATGACACCTTCCCTACTGCCATGCATATTGCAGCATATAAAAAGCTTACAGAGCACACCATTCCTGCGTTGGAAAAACTGCGTAATGCGCTGCAAGCCAAAAGTGAGGAGTTTAAGGATATCGTAAAAACAGGTCGCACCCACCTTATGGATGCCACCCCACTTACTGTTGGACAAGAATTCTCAGGCTATGTGTCTCAGATCGATCATGGTATTCGTGCCATTAAAAACACACTGGCACATCTTACAGAGCTCGCATTGGGTGGAACTGCAGTAGGTACAGGGCTCAATACACCCGAGAATTATGATATAAAAGTTGCTGCAAAAATTGCAGAACTTACCGGTATGCCATTCATTACGGCTGAAAATAAATTCGAAAGCCTTTCAGCCCACGATGCCATAGTAGAATCAAGCGGTGCTTTAAAAACGATTGCCGTAAGCCTCATGCATATTGCCAATAATATACGTATGCTGGCCAGTGGTCCGCGTTGTGGCATTGGCGAACTAATGCTTCCCGAAAATGAGCCCGGCTCATCTATTATGCCCGGAAAAGTAAATCCTACTCAGGCAGAAGCAATGACCATGGTTTGTGCTCAGGTTATAGGAAACGATGCAGCCATTAACATCGGTGGCATGAATGGGCATTTCCAGCTTAATGTTTTTATGCCGGTAATGATCTATAATTTCCTCATGGCTGCTCAACTTATTGGTGATGCATGTCATTCATTTACCGATAATGCTGTGGCAGGGATTAAAGCTAACAAAGAAGCTATTGACAAGCATCTAAACAATTCACTGATGCTGGTAACATCATTGAACCCGCACATCGGATACGATAATGCTGCCACCATTGCCAAGAAAGCTCATAAGGAAGGTTTAACCCTTAAGGAATCGGCCATTCAAACCGGGCTGGTTAAGCCCGAAGATTTCGATCAGTGGGTGGATCCGGGGAAGATGGTTTAAGTATTTGAATTCTAGCTGTCAGACACTTAAACTGTCTGGCAGCTTTTTTTGCCTAAACAATTATATTGCTATTAATTATCATATTAATTCATATAATGAATTGGTTATTATTCTTAATTTTGCATATCAAACCAAATATTTTCAATATGAAAAAACTTTTTACCTTATTATTCATTTTGATGGCAATTGGAGCATTTGCACAATATAACGGGATGTATCGCATGCCTGTATCTATTTCAAATGACACAAGTATTACCTTCAATAATTACCCTGTAAAGCTCATTGTAGAAACCGATACGTTAATCGGAGCAGGTAAATTACAAATCAATGGAGAAGATCTTCGTTTTAGTCCTGAAAAATGTGCACCAACAATATTTTACAATTACTATATTGAGGACTATATAAACACTGATTCAACAATCATTTGGGTGAACTTACCTGATTTTTCAGGAGATAGCACATATATGATTTATATGCATTATGGCGACACCACTGCCACGGCTATGTCAGATTTTAGCCTCACATTTCCCAATGCTTATATTTCATCAGGAAATGATACACTAGACAGCCTGAATGTTTATGATTGGTTTGAAATATCTGCTGGTGATACAGTATTCACAACTGCAAATGATAGTATGTTTGAAATTCGTGCTGCAATAATTATTATTGATGGTGTGCTGCATGCACAAGGAAATGGATTTCAAATAACTGGAGCCGGCTTAAACGGTTCAGGTCCTGGTTATGGAACTTATTCATCATCTTGTGGAGCAAGTGGTGCAGGATATGGTGGTGATGGCGGAGATGGTGGATATGACACAGGAGACCCTATTCAAACAGGTGGAATTGCTTATGGTACAGCAACTGGGTTTGATATTCAAATGGGTTCAAGTGGTGGTTCAGCTAGTACTACAATTGGCGGCAATGGAGGAGGAAAAGTAATTCTTTTTGCTGAGGAGATAATTGTAAACGGATATATCAATGCAAATGGAAATGATGCACAGCAACCCGGTGGTGGGCAAGGTAGCGGTGGCGGTGCCGGTGGTGGAGTGCTTATATATGGCGCTGAAGTCAATCTATCAGGAACTATTGACGCAAATGGTGGCCAAGGAAGTATTGGCACAAGTACTGCAAATGATGATGGCGGCTCCGGTGGTGGAGGTCGTATAAAGCTTTTTGGAGAGAACATCAATAATTCCGGGGCTATGTATGTAAATGGTGGCCCAGCAACTCTATATGGCGGTGCTGCACCTGGAGAAGCAGGATCTATTGGAAGTATAAATGAAGACACAATTGTATTTTTTACCTCCTTTGTGTTTTCAGCTGAAGAAAATGCATATATAGAGCTAGGTGTAACTAGCATGGACCCAGTACTAACCAGCAATGCAACAGGTGCAGCTTATCAATGGGTTTCATGCGACAGTGCCTATGCAATCATACCAGGCGAAACCAACCAGTCGTTTACGGCAACTGCCAATGGTGATTACGCTGTAATTGTATCCATGAATGGTTGTGCCGATACCAGTGCCTGCCATACAATTTCAACAATAGTTTCATTAGAGGAAAGCACACTCGATCTATCACAAGTATATCCAAATCCAACTAACTCAGAAATAAATATTGAACTTGGTAAGAAATATGATTTTGTACAAGTTCAGATCACCAACTACATGGGGCAAATAGTTAGTGATGAAGTTTATCGCTCTGTGAGCAAAATCACAAGTAGTATTAATGGTGAAGCAGGAATTTACTTCATTAATGTGCTTGTAACTGACAAGGAATACGCCAGATTTAAAGTGATTAAAAACTAATTAATTTTAGTTTTTCGAATATATTTAGGCTACCCGCGGGTGGCCTTTTTTATATTGCTGACATGAATTGTTTTAGCTTCTCTGTAATCTCCTTTGCCATGGGCTCCAATGCTGGATTCTGAACTCCTTGCATGGCAACTAATGGATTTACAACAGCAACCCGTGTTCCATCATTCTCAGAAGCAACAACAACGTTGCACGGCAATAAAACACCAATATTCTCTTCATGTCTGAGAGCTTCTTTGGCATGTTCAGGACTACAAGCACCTAAAATAAGATATGGCTTAAAATCGTTGCTATCCAACTTATTGAGATTTTCATCCATTCTGATTTCGGAAACAACTCCTAAACCATTATCTTTCAATACGTTCGTAACTCTTTCAATAGAATCTGAAAAAGACAAATTCAGTTTTTTCTCAAAATAATACTTCATTGGCGCTAATTTATACAATTTGACAAAAGTGAGGGGAAAAACTTGCGGTATTTTTATTTCCATTTCCAATTTCTCAAATCAGAAACCTTGATATTGCTTTTCAAAGAAATCTCTTCTATCAAGCTATTCAGATCTTTAGCATCTGTTTTTTCTACAGGCAAAATAACCACAGATCCCGGCTTAAGCTGAATGAGATAATGGCTCGATAAATCGAAAATATTTTTTACCGCCGAATACTTAATATTACTATTGGCTTCTTCAGCTTCCAGATAAAATTCGTCCTCTTTTGTTTCAATGAAGAAATCCTTATTAAAATTAGACGAATGATGCTCCTCTATAAATCTGCGATAATACCGTATGTATCTGTTTCTACTATAAATGGGGTACAGAAAAAACCAAATAATAGCCAAAGCTGCAAAAACAATCATGGTAATGGGTTGCTCAATACCAAAAAACACTAAAGACATAAGTATATACAGAATTGGAATAAACCAACGAGTGAAATTCCGTCTGCGCTTTACCTGCTTTGAACGGGAAGCAAGAAACAATTGAAATTTTAGATAATCACTTGCATCTAAGCTATATTTAATTCTCATAATTCAGAGATATTAATTGCTTTTCCTTTGATTTTTAAGCCCTTATACACATTAGTATCGGCATTACTGAAAGGTTGAGAGTCGCCAATTACTTCTTCCGGCTCAGGATCCCAAATAAATACCGGCGCATCTTCTCCCTCCTCTATTTTCCCATAGTTCTCAAAATCAAATATTTCAGCAGCATTTGAAGAACATAGTTTAATCCACTCATTCAAACTTATACGATTTTCAAGGACTCCGTATGTATATATCAATCCCATTCTATGATAAATCCCCCCTACTCCATTTGGAATTTTTGTAAAATCGTTAATTCCTGCACTCTTCTGTTTCATTGTAAACGGACAATGATCTGTAGAAATGGTGTCTATAGTTCCGTCTTTCAATCCCTCCCAAAGTGCTTCCTGATCTTCTTTTCGGCGTAATGGCGGACTCATTATAAAAGGCGCCACCTGACTGAAAGGACCATTGTATTTTTCATCATCCAAAAGAAGGTATTGCGGACAGGTTTCAGCAAAAACAGGCAATCCTTTTGCTTTAGCCTCACGAATCATCTGCACTGATTCTGCCGTGCTGATATGTACAAAATAGGTCGGGCATTTCGTGAACTCAACCAACATTAATGCTTTTTGCACGGCCTCAAATTCAACATTTGCAGGGCGAGTCCATGGGTGATTAAATGCAGCAAGTCTGTCTTTTTGCCTGAATTCATAATGCAGCTTCATTATTTCTATGCCCAATTCAGCATGCAAAGCCATCATACCGCCATGTTTTGCAATACTCTTCATGGCCTTATGCATTTGAGGGACTTCCAGCCCGATATTATCGAGATAAGCCATATAAACCTTGAAAGTCTTAATGCCATAATCTTTAAACAGCGATTCAATTTCTGCATCCAGACTATCATCCCACCAGGTGATACCCACATGCAGCTTTACAGGAATTTCAGATGCTTCTGTCTCTTTTTGGCGCTCTTTTGTTGCTTCAATAAGTGATTGACCACGCTTTGGTGTTACAAAGTCAATCAGCGCTCCGGTTCCTCCAGCTATTGCAGCTTTGCTCCCCATTTCAAAATCATCGCATGAGGGTCCTGCAGGTGTGGGCAATGCTAAATGCACATGTGGATCAATTCCCGCAGGTATCAGATACTTTTCGGTTCCATCATACACTTTTGCATTGCTCTCAATCGGCTTGTCAGAAATCTGTAAAACTCTACCATCCTCAAACAGCACATTGGCTTTGAAAGAATAGTCTGAGTTTACAATGGTAATATTTTTAATCAGCAAACTACTCATCTTTTGTTTTTTCAATCAGTTCATTTATATAAGTTCTAAACCCGGGCATGTCTTTTTGCTGAGTATAGTAAACCATTTTCATGTCCACTCCAAAATACTCATGTGCAAGGAAATTTCTGAACGATCGAGGCTTATACCAGGGATAATCATGCTTCTCGGTAAATTCAACAGGAAGGTTTCGAACGGCCTCTCCTATGATCAGAAACTGATAGCAAACCGCACTTTGCAAAACTTCATCTTCCAGAAATGAATCCACAGTTACATCAGTCATAGACCTATCAATCATATCAATTGCCTTGATGATATGTTTTAGCCTGAAAATGATATAATTAGCTTTTTCTTTCATAAATGAGTTTCAGATCGGGTTGTATAGATGTGGCTAAATCATTTCCAACAGAGTGGCGGGTATTGATATCTGCTTTCCTATTAAGTTTTTGCTCACACTTATTTTTTATTTCTGCCAAATCGAAAATTGTAATTACTTCGTTTTCTTTGATTTCAAGCATTATATCTATATCGCTATTGACATGTGCTTGTTTTCTGGATATGCTGCCAAATAGAAATGCCCTTTCAATTCGGGGGTCGGTTTTGAAAATATCAGATAATATGCGGCGAATTTCGCTTACTGATGATACCATAGCCTGATACAAAACCACTGGTTCTTCTACATTATTTTTTGCCTGCATCCATAGCGACTGCAATTCATTTTCTGGAATATTATAGACCGTTGAAAACTCAGCTAATCGCTCAAATGCCAAATCCCGTTTTCCGGTTTCAATGCGACTGAGCAATGTAATATCCATTGATAGGTCCTTGGCTAAATCGGCTAAAGACCTGCCCGATTCTTTGCGGACTTTACGTAAATATGATCCCAACGCATTCATTGTTGACAAATTTGTCAAATATACATCATTTATCAGGCGAAAACAAATTTGTTTAGTTAATCATTTTCTTGACAAGGAAAACTATGTTCTTTGAGACGAATGCTGTATTGAGGCGTATACTGTTTTGAGACGTATGCTATACGTCTCTACGGGTGTTTTTGGTTCTTTGAGACGAATGCTATTCGTCTCTACGGATATTTGATTTGAGCATGATGCCTGCAGATGTATAACTACTTCACCATCTCATCCCACAAATGCATAGCCGCCTTTGCAGATTCCTTCAGAATACTTTCTTCATCAACCGTTTGCACTTTGCCTTCGGCATAAATGAGTTTTCCGTTTGAAATGCTATGGGTTATATGGCGGTTCTCGAAACCAAAAAAGAAATGCCCGATATAATTGCTCTCTGTAAGCGGTGTCGGGCTGTCGTAATCGAGCACAATGAGGTTATTCCCGCCAAAAGCATGTCCGTTTTCGTGCAGATATTTCTCAGAATTGCGCAAACGATTATAAATCATTCCCATATCCACTTCATCGAAGTTTTGCCCTGCAAACAAAGCAGTTTGGGCACTTTTGATCATATCGCTGTGCATGCCATCGGTTCCAAGCATAATTTTATCGCCAAAACCTTCAGAAGTAAAGAAACCAACGCGATTATTGAGATTGGAATCGGCATTTACAGCCATCCATGAGCCGGAGTTTTTTACCAATTCACGCTCTTCTTTATCCAGATGCAAGCCGTGTCCTAGGATATTTCCTTTGAGATTGAGCGCCCCCGCATGACGAAGACGTTCCATAACGCTTACACCGTATTTTTCACGGGTCAGCTGCTCATCCACCGGATCTTCGGCCACATGAATATGAATACCTGTATCGTATTTGGCAGCAATTTCTATTGCTTTCAGTAAAGTGTGTTGCTCCACCGTAAATGAAGCATGCATACCCACGAGTCCTGGTCTGTT
>JAFGWG010000184.1 GCA_016937255.1 Bacteroidales bacterium | reverse complement strand
TGAATCTACCCATGCGTTTTTTTTATGGAATATTTTTTTTATTCCAAATATAATTTTACCTTTGCACTCCAATTTTAATAGAAGATAATTATGATCCTGACCATTGAGCAAAAGAAGGAATATTTCAAGAGTCTTGGAAAAAACGAAACCGACAGTGGAACATCTGACGTGCAGGTTGCTATATTCACACAGAGAATTAAGCATTTAACCGAACACTTAAAGCGCAACAAAAAAGATTTTGCAACAGAGAGAGCGCTGGTAAACATGGTAGGAAGAAGAAAAAAACTTCTTTCCTATATAAAGCATAAAGACATTGAAAGATATCGCGAGTTGATTAAAAAACTCGAAATCAGGAAATAAAATAAAAACATTGTGAGGTGGGGAGGCAATATATTGCCTCTTTCCTTTTTAAAGGAGATAATAAAATGAATCCAATTATTCAAAATATTGACCTAGGTGACGGTCGCCAGATTTCGATTGAAACAGGAAAAATGGCCAAGCAGGCACACGGTTCTGTTGTTGTACGTATTGGTAATACCATGCTGCTTGCAACCGTGGTTTCCAATAAAGATGCAAAGGCCGATGTTGACTTTATGCCTTTAAGCGTTGACTATCAGGAAAAGTATGCATCTACTGGTCGTTTCCCAGGTGGATTTTTCAAGCGTGAAGCGCGTCCTTCAGAGCACGAAATTTTAACTGCTCGTTTAGTTGACAGAGCTTTACGTCCATTATTTCCTGAAGATTATCATGCAGAAACTCAGGTTCTGATTTACCTAATTTCAGCTGACAGAAACACTCCTCCCGAATCTTATGCTGCACTTGCTGCATCAGCCGCTCTTTCTGTATCAGACATTCCTTTCAACGGTCCTATCTCTGAAGTTAGGGTTGCCCGCATCAATGGGCAGTTGGTTATTAATCCTTCATTTGATCAGCTGGAAGAAGCAGATCTCGAGCTCATGGTTGCCGCCAATATCAACGACATCAATATGGTGGAAGGCGAAATGAAAGAAGTGAGTGAAGCAGAGATGATGGAAGCTCTGAAATTTGCTCATGAAGCCATAAAAAAACAAATTCATGCTCAACTCGATCTTGCTGCTAAAGTTGAAAAAGCCAATCCAAAAAGGATCTATGAGCATGAAACCAATGATGAAGACTTAAGAAAATCTGTTTGGGATTTTTGCTACGATAAAGCTTATGCCGTTGCAAACGAACATATTGCAAACAAGCATATGCGCAGTGAAAAATTTTATGCCATTGCCGATGAGTTTTTGGCCACCATTCCTGAAGAGGAACTCGATGCAAAAAGATCAATGGTTAAAAAGTATTTTCACGATGTAGAGAAGGCCGCTGTTCGCAACATGGTGCTTGATACCAAAATTCGCCTCGATGGTCGTAAAACAGATGAAATCAGGCCTATTTGGTGCGAAATAGATTATTTGCCATCTGCACATGGATCTGCTGTATTTACTCGCGGAGAGACACAGTCGCTTACCAGTATCACATTGGGCACAAAACTCGACGCGCAAACTATAGACGGAGCAGTATATGAAGGTTCCAGCAAATTCCTTTTGCATTATAATTTTCCTCCTTTCTCAGTAGGTGAAGCACGTTTTCTACGTGGCACCAGCCGTAGAGAAATTGGTCATGGAAATTTGGCATTAAGGGCATTAAAAAACATGATTATTCGCGATGAGAATAACCCATACACCATTCGTATAGTAAGTGACATCCTCGAATCTAACGGTTCCTCTTCAATGGCAACTGTTTGTGCCGGATCTCTTGCCCTTATGGATGCTGGTGTACATTTCAAAAAACCAGTTTCAGGTATTGCCATGGGTCTAATCCTTGATGAAGAGAGTGGTAAATATGCCATTTTAAGTGATATCCTCGGTGATGAAGATCATCTAGGCGATATGGATTTCAAGGTTACAGGAACAATAGATGGTATTACTGCCTGCCAAATGGATATTAAAGTAAATGGCCTTTCCTATGAAATTCTTGCCGAAGCACTTGAGCAAGCCAAAAGGGGTCGCCATCATATTTTAGGAATCATGAACGATGTAATATCACAACCTCGTGAAGATTACAAAGAAAGTGTTCCTCGCTACATGAAATTCTCTATACCTAAAGAATTTATTGGCGCTGTTATCGGACCTGGAGGAAAAATTATTCAGGAACTTCAAAAAGAAACCGAAACAACTATTCTTATTGAAGAAGTGGACGATAAAGGTGTTATTGATATATTTTCAACCAATAAAGAAGGAATGAAAATGGCACATGATCGCATCAAAAAGATCACTGCTGTTCCTGAAATTGGCGAAACATATACCGGCAAAGTAGTCAGCATTGTGGCTTTTGGCGCCTTTGTAGAAATTCTTCCCGGAAAAGAAGGTCTTTTGCATATCAGCGAAGTTGCACACGAACGTATAAAAGACGTAAAAGATCATCTCAAAGTTGGAGATATTATTGATGTGAGACTTCTCGACGTTGATAGTCGTTCTGGTAAAATGAGTCTGTCTCGCAAGGCTTTACTACCTAAACCCGAAGAAGATCAGAAAAATTCTTAGTCTTGCGTAACATTGGTCTATGTACTTCGTATAAGAGCATACCCAATATTGAGAGCAAGATATGAGGCAACTAAAAATCAGCAAGCAGGTCACCAATCGTGAAACTGCTTCATTAGACAAGTATTTACAGGAAATTGGCCGAGAGGAGCTTATCACTGCTGAAGAGGAAGTGCAACTTGCACAAAGAATTAAGCAAGGTGATAAAAAAGCACTCGAAAAATTAACAAAAGCCAATTTGCGGTTTGTTGTTTCTGTGTCCAAACAATATCAAAATCAAGGTCTTAGCCTGCCCGATCTTATCAACGAAGGCAATCTTGGTCTCATTAAAGCCGCTCAAAGATTTGATGAAACCCGTGGTTTTAAGTTCATTTCTTATGCCGTATGGTGGATTCGCCAATCTATATTACAAGCACTTGCCGAGCAATCAAGAATTGTTCGATTACCATTGAACAAGATTGGCACCATCAATAAAATTAATAAAGCTTTTGCTGCATTAGAGCAAGAGTTTGAGCGCGAACCTGATGCCCATGAAATTGCTGCTATGCTCGATATGCCCGACAACGAGGTAAAAGACAGCATGAAGCACACTGGTCGCCATGTATCTATGGATGCGCCTCTCATTTCAGATGAAGAAACCAACCTTTACGACTTACTTCGCAATGAAGAAAGTGAAAAGCCAGACCGAGGGTTAAACCACGAATCGCTCAGCATTGAAATTCAACGTGCCATTGCAACACTCACTCCCCGTGAACGCGATGTATTGAAATATTATTTTGGATTAGGCAATATTGCGCCTTTAACGTTGGATGAAATTGGTGAAAAATTTGGTTTGACTCGCGAAAGAGTACGCCAAATTAAAGAGAAAGCAATTCGCCGACTCAAACACAGTAATCGCAGCAGAAACCTAAAGAGCTACCTAGGTTAGACAGCTTCTTCTTTCTTTTTCGTTTTACGATATTCCATCGCTGCATATCCAACTATTCCCAACAAGAGAATTATTGAAGAAATCAAACTGATTTTAGAGCTAAAGATATATGCTTTAGGGCGAATCTTCATTTCAATTTTATGAGCCCCCGCCGGAATTACTGCTCCACGCAAAACGTAATTGACTCTTATTAAGTCTGCAGCTTGCCCATCAATACTAATTTCCCATTCAGGATAATAGATTTCACTAAATACAGCAAATTGCTCTGTAGCTGAATTTGACTCATATGTAAGTTCATTGGGGCTATAAGTTGTCCGTACCAAAGTAGCCATAGAATCATATTCAAAGGATTTTCCACTCAATATCTGCTCGTATCTTTTGTCTATTACCACTTCATTTGCAGTATTTATCTCACCTACCCTTTGTATTTCTTCATCGGCATTCTGAGCCCAAACAATATTAGGGGCAAACCATGCATGCCCGAGAGCATGACTATTAATTAATGGTGCACCATTAGCATTAATAATGAGATATCGGGTGTTCAGCATATTTAATACACCCAAGTTTGCAAGAACTGAATCTATCCGACCCATAGTTGTGTTCTGCGTCAGGTTTGCAGATAACATATTAATTTCCGGGCTAATCTGATTTTCAATCAATTCCTGATAACGCATCAATTTCACAGCAGAATAACCACCCACAGACTTATGGTAATAAGACGTAGAAGCATCGTTGAAGGTATTTACCGCTAGATTTAAGACACGAGCATCATTAACATTATCCTGAAGTATCATTTGGTCGGCAGGACTTTGTGAAAATGGTTTCTCATACTTTCTTTTTGAAACAAAATTACTTTCATTCAAATAGCGCTTATTCACTGGCACCATATCAATTAAAATGAGGCCAATAAGGATGATCGCGAACGCATTGGCTTTAATTTTGTCTTTAAGAAATAGCCAAAGGACAATTCCTCCAGCCAGAATAAATAAAAAGGAACGTATTGCATCGGCCCTGAATATAGATATTCTCAATGCAGCCAGTTCACTTGCAAAACCATCGATCTGAACCTGCTGAGCACCTTGAGCAATAAACATGTCAAAATACTTTTGGTCGTTGGAAGAAATGAAACTGAAAAAAGCTGAAGGCATGAGCCAGAAAAGCAAAGCCAAGCCACCCGTTAAACCAAAAGAAATATATACCCATTTCATATTTGCGGCATATTTTTCACGATTTGTTATAAGCTCATGAAGACCCAAGACCATTATAATTGGGATAATTAGTTCAACCACTACCAACCACATGGCCGGGGCTCTAAATTTATTATAGAGTGGGACATTGTCGATAAAAAAGTTTGTAAGAGCCGAAAAATTACTCCCCCAAGCTAGTAGCATAGCAAGAAAAGCAGCAATTAGTAATGGCCATTTCAATCGATGTCTAACAATAAATAAACCCAGCACAAACAAAAACATAACAATTGCGCCTGCATAAACAGGTCCTGAAGTAAACGGTTGTTCACCCCAATATTGACTCCAGCTACCAAGCATTTGTTTATATTCTGGGCTAGCATCTTTTAATAATTCTTTATTATCTTCCTGAATAGGCATTGAGCTACCACCTTTTACATTTGGTATCATTAACGACCATGTTTCCCCAATACCATAGCTCCAAGCAGTAATGTACTCTTTATCAAGACCTTCCCCATTATTGGATTTACTAGTACTCAACTCAGACTCACCACGAATAGTCTGCTTAGAATAATCATTGGTTGTGTAAAGATTTGAAAAATTTATTGCTACAGCAAAAGCTAGTCCAGCAAGAAGCACAACACAAGCTTTGACAAACCTCATTATTTGCTTCTCCATTATTGCCCTGACTAACTCAAACAAAACAATAACAATGGTTGTAATAGCAAGATAGTATGTAATTTGTATATGATTACTGGTCAATTCCAAAGCAAGAAAAACTGCAGATAAAATACCACCCAGCAGATATTTACCTCGAAAAGCAAGAAAAACAGAAAGCAAATATGGCGCCATATAAGCTATGGCATGGGCTTTCCCACTATGACCCTCAGCAATAATAATCATAAAATAAGACGACATTGAAAATGCTACTGCTCCCAAAATGGAAATCCAGTTATCCATTTTCAAAACTCGACTTAAGACATAGAACCCCATGAAAGTAAGAAAGAGGAAAGCCATAAAATATGGCATAAACAATGATAGAATTTTATCTACATAAAAAAACAGGTTGTTGGTATGAATAAATGCCATTTGATATACAGGCATACCACTAAACACAGTTCCTGTCCAGAATATCTTTTCACCAGTAGACTGGCTATAATCTACAACTTCCTTCGAATTTCCTGAATAACTAACAATATCATTGGATCCACCGAGAGTTTTACCCTGCAATGTAGGATAATACATTAACATAACCACGATGAGTGCTGCACCTATTCCAATAATAAGAGGGATTAAAGATTTTGTTCTGAGTTTCATGGGGATTATTTTTCACAAAAATACAAATACATTTAATAGCAAACTCGACATTCAGAAATAACATTATTCTCAAGCATGTCCTTGCCTAGCAAGAACCTTTTTCAAATAGAAATAACTTAAAACAGAAGAAAAAGCAAACACCAGCAAGGTTGCATAAGCTGCACCCTTTGGCCCATACTCAACAATAAGCAACCATGCTGCAGCAACATTTACAACTCCACTTAAAATACTAATTACAAAATTTGCCTTTACTTTTCCCAAAGCCGCAAGAATATTACCTTGTGGAATTCGGAACGTACCGGCAATAAAATAACCAAGCATTAAAATTCTGAAAATTTCAACACTATCTATATACTGTTCTCCAAAAATCAATAAGACTATTGGTTTAGCAAATAAAATTAAAATGGCACTTAAAGAAGCATTGAATGCAAAAAGATATAATGTTAGCTTTCTATAATGAGTCCTAATCCAAAACAGATCATCCGATTTTTTAGCAAAATATGGATATATAAATATCATTACAGAAGCAGGAATAATATTCATGTTATAAGGAATGACCGTAGAAACATTATATGATGCAATTACGAGAGTATCAGAGACCAGTACCCCAATGAGAAACTGATCAAGTAAATACAGCAACTGTGAAATCATAGTAGCTGCCGACGCTACCACTGAAAAGACAATAACTTCACGTTTATTAACAACAGATGCAATACGAGAAAAGAAAGTTTTAAAATATTTCCAATGATTTCTAAGAAAAATACTAGCTAAAACAACTCCGAAAATAAAGACTGAATATTCCGCCCATATTAATCCGTTAATACCTTCAAAATAGGTTAAACCAACAAGCACAATAAAATAAAGTACTGAGTTGATAACAATCAGCAAACCATACCTTTTATTCAACAACAAAGACCTTATATATACCTCCAAAATAGTATACGTAATTCTTATAATGGGAACGAAAGCAAGCGCAATTAAATAAACTCTGGCTTCCTCTACAGGTAAAGGAGAAACAATAAATATTACTAATGAAATAAGCGACACCAAAATATTAACCAGAAAACCTATCCTTAGACCAAATTTCAGGAACTCAAATCTAATTTCATCATTGGATGCTTTAGAGCAAAACTGGAGCATCCCTGTTGCAATACCCAATCCATCAAGCAAAAGAATAATTCTAAATATATTTTGAACATAAGAATAAACCCCAAAATCACTTTTGCTCAACAGCTGAACAACAATTAAAGTAGCAGCAAATCTAATAAGCTTTGACATCACGCTGCTAAAAAGCACGTGAAAGAACCCTTTTTTGAGAACATTTCTAAATTCCGATATCAAAAAATCAAGCTTCATTCAGATTTAATTGTCGAACAGACTCAAACAACGATAAAACGGCTCCTTTTTCCTCAATTCCTCCTTTTAAATATGCCATATTCATATTATTCAGTAAATCAGACTTAATCACAAGGTTTTCGTTTGCGTCTTTCCATTCCATATTATAATAGTTTCGAATATTCTCATTTGTTCGAAACCAATACTCTATAGGATACATATTATCAGTTCTTTGCTGAGAAAATATCTTCTTTCGCAACAAACGATATGCTTTAATTCCCTTCGAGAGAATCAACGGTGCATCTGCCGGTAATCCGGCCTTCGATGTCCATGGATATTTCATTACTTGTCTGGCATATTTCCCCAGCCAGCGAATATAAATTTCTCTGTTTTTACGTAATGCAGGTGATATTTTTAATGCATAATCTAAAAAATCCACATGCATAAAAGGAGAAGCATAATCCATAAAATTCTCAATGGTTCTATAACCATTATATGCTCCATTATATGCTCTTGTGTGAAAAATCATTTGCTCAGTATTCTCATATTGCCCTATCACATTTTTTGATATATATTCCTCAATTTCACCAAAAAAGCGAAGAGAATGGCTATATTTCTTCAAATCGCCAGCCTGAGGCTTTGTATGTACATTTGCAGTAATGAAACTACCCAAAACAGCATCTCCAATTTGTCCTGTATGAAGAAGCCCAAAATCTTTCACTTTAAATTTATTAAAAGCATATAAAACATGCGCTGAACCAAAATACGGATACATTCCACTGTTTATCGAAATAAGATCTTTTATAGAATCAATAAGACAAAGGCCATTATCAAGTGGAATGAAATTTCGATTTAGATTTAGATCTCGGGCAACTTTTGCGGCAATAGTATCATCAAGTGCACCTGTTTCAGAAAAATTTAAAATCTCCTGATTTTCAAACCCCTCTTCATTAGCATACCAAACTACTGTTTTAGCATCTAACCCTCCCGAGAGTGTTGCTAGATGGCTATAGCCATGCTGCAAATCCTTTTCATACTCTTGCCTAACTGCATGCCTAAACCTTTCATCAAGCTCTTTACAGGCAATGGATACATCATCTACTTCTGGGTCATTTTTTAAACGATAATACTCATGATGTGACAATTTCTCCTCACTAAAACAAATCACTGTTCCTGGATTTATTTTTTTTACTTCTTTCACCAATGTATTATCGAGCAACATATACCCTACGCTCAACATATTATATGCTGATATTTCATCCAAGTGAAAGGGAATATTATTTTGCTTCAGACAGCTTGCTATTTGCTGAAGTGAAGTAGACACAATAAAAATAGAACCGGAATGGTAGTAGAAAATCCATTTTGACCCAGTATGATTATTGTACACAAAGGTTTTATCTAATTTTTTATCATGTACTAACCCACAAAACTCACCACGAAATACGGAAGGGAAATCCAAATGGTGTTTTTCAAAAAGCTTCATCAATAAATCGGGCAAATCCTTTGCTGCATATGAATTTTGAAGGTCTTTTAAGTTAAATATAACTCCATCGGTAAGGATAAGATAATTCTCATCATTAAAAAAGACTTTATCTTCATTAAATTTATCAATAACAGAATGTCTTGCCGAAAACCCGCTCTCTGACAAAACATTAATCCTCAGTTCATTGCTTAAAGAACCCTTGTCAAATTCACTCAGATCGCAACTTAAACCTCTGGAAAATAAAAACTTAGTCATTGAAAATCATTTTAAGTTCGATTAGGCAGATTAAAAATTAGCCTGAAATGCAAAAATACAAAATACCACTTCATTATTGGTTTTACTATATCAATCATACAGCGACAGATGACTATTTATTACTTTAGGCCAGGCGCTGATGTCATGAAGTATTTTGCGGTTTGACTTCGCCCTATTCTTCTCCTCTTGCATGTTTTCAAGACACATCTTTAACACATCTGGCAACTCATCCATGTCTTTCAGTACATTGAAGAATGCTCCATCCTTTAATAAAGAATTATATGGAAGCCAAGATCCTGTTATTACTACCGACCCAGCATACAAATGCTCCTGAAATGACCCAGAAAACTGATCTGTCTTTCTAAGATGAATAAAAATATCTGTTGCACATCTTAATGCAGAAACATTTTCATTGGACAAGGTACTTGTGAAAAAAACTGTTGATTTAGCCAATTGATTTAGCTTCACAATAACTTCCTTTCGATAATTTGCATCATCGTAAGTTAAAGGAAATAAAAAAAGCAATTTAGCAAATACATCCTCGTGAATAGAATCCTTAATTCGCTTCATGATTTCCAAATGCCTATGATCTACGCTACTACTATAACCAATAGTAATAATTATTTTTTCTAAATAATCCTGATCAAATATTCCAAGCCGCCTTAAAAGAGTTTCTTTTGATTGATTACGATCAATATCAATATTTTCAAAAATACTTAACCCGAATTTTGAAATTATGACTTTATTCTCTAATAGGGGGAATTTTGAAACAAATGAATCTCGAGTTGATGAATTTGCAAAAGTTATTGCCTGAGCCTTCTCCAAAAAAGGAAGCATTTTACCCAATTGCTTATCTGAACGTTTATAAAAATCTGACCCCCAAATTGAAATAATTAGTTTACTAGTATTTCTTGTAAACTTATTGACATTCATTGACAAAAAGTTGCTATTAAAGAAATGTATATGCGTTATGTCAAATTGCTGTGTATTGGTATTAAAAAATCTTGTAAAAAAGACCCGCATTAAATTAAAAGACACATTGTGGCTAAAACGACCTACTAACTTAATAATTGAAGCATAAAAGTCAGTTGGGAGAAATACATTTTCGAAAACAGACTGATCAATTACATCAAGAATAGGGTTGGTTTGCAAAATATAAAAATCAATATTCGGTCGATTTTTTTTAATGTTCTTCAATAACTCAATCAGAAGAAACGAATTTGCATCACCAATAATCAGTATTTTTTTGTTCACAGAATTTTTATTTGAAGCTTAAAGACAAATACTCATTCCAATTTCCAATGTCTACCCAAGATTTTTCTGAAACGGGGAAAACACCGACTTTCTTGTTTTTACTTTTCAAAATATCGATAAGATCAGTCATATGAAAGAATTTATCCTTTGGGATCTCATCTAATACAGATGGCTCAAGAATATACATGCCACTATTTATCTGAAAAGTATATTCCGGTTTTTCCACAATATGACTTAAAACACCATTGTCTCCAGTTTCAATAATTCCATAAGGAATTGATAAATGCTTTAATGCAGCGACTATTGTTAATTCGTTTTTGTTCTCATTATGATAATCCAAAATTGAGGAGTAGTCATTCCGGATTAAAATATCACAATTACTTACAAAAAAAGTTGAATTTATTTTATTCTTCAAATCATATAAAGAACCCGCTGTTCCCATTGGCATATTTTCTTTGATATACTTTACGGAAAATTTTCCCTTGGCAACCTGATCCACATAATTCACAATCATCTCGGCTTTATGGTTTACAGAGATATAAAAATCATTACAACCATAGACGCTAAAACTATCAATAATGTTTTCAAGCATACTTTTTTCACCTAGGGGGATGAGTGCCTTAGGCAAAACATAAGTTATCGGACGCAAACGCGTTCCCTCTCCTCCTGCCATTATAACAACTGGGGCGTTAAACTTTTTTACCACAGGTTGCGGGGTGTCTTCAAACACATCTTCCCAAAAAACCACATCGTGTAAAGCTCCATTTTCGTCAACAACGGGCATGCATTCTATCCTCTTCTCAAGCATTTCCTGTCGGATTTTTTCAGAATCATCCTTCTTGCCAGAAATAAGTGTTTTCTCTCTCAATATTTCAGAAATTCCGATATTCATAGGTTTATTACGAATGATTGCACGTTGAATATCCCCAATACTTAGAATATTGATGAATTTATCGTCATTCATAACCAGAAGCAATCTTCTGAAAGTTTTATCCATTTGCTTCAAAGCATCTAGCATTGTAGCATTTATAGAAATTTGGATTGAATAAATTTTATCGGCTTTCTCTTTATCCATAATTATTTAATTAAAGAAGCTGCTCTTACAAAACTCTCTGGAGGCACAATAGATTCCTGAATTAATACTGCCGCACTGCCAATAAAAGATTTTTCTCCCACGCAGGCAGCACCATTAATAATTGCTCCGGTCGAAATATGACAAAAATCGCCAATTTTTGCATCATGTTCAATAAGTGCTTTTGAATTTATAATGCAGTTTTTTCCAATTTCAGCGTTAGCATTCACAATAGCACCCTGCATTATAATGGTTCCCGAGGCAATTTTCGCTCTACTGGATACCGATGCATTGGCGGCTACTATAACTGGCATATTTGCATCGTTTTTAATCAGAAAATCAAAAATTTTACATCTCAAATCAACTGTTTTTATCTGTCCAATGCTAATATGAAAAGAATAACCTTTTGAAACCAATTCCATCAGGTCTTCGTCTGTCCATTTCATTTCGTATGAAGATATTTTCTCCCCAAGCTTCTCTTTCTGATCAACAATACCTACAATATTAAACTCTTTGCCAGATTCAATAACTTCGATAACCGAGCGGCAATGTCCTCCGCCACCAATTAGAATTATGTCTTTTTTTGTACTCATAATCTATAGCTACTTGGAATATTCACAAAACAATCACAAATCCATTTTGAGTTTTCAAGGGCATCGCATTGCGCATTTTTAAACATAGGTAATGAATTCATTAACTCCCAGGGAGGTCGTGTCATTACCATTTCTTCATTGCTGAATTTTAAAAATTCGTCTCTCTCCGCTTTTTCTTCAAAAATAATAGCATTTAACCAATAATTTGATTTTGCATTTTCAGGCTCCGTAAAAAAATCAATTGGCATGGTGCTAAAAAAATCTTTATAACGAGAAGCGGTCTCTCTTTTATTTTCTAAAATTCTATCTATGTTCTCCATTTGAGCCAACCCAAGAGCAGCATTAATATTTGGCATTCTTAAATTATACCCAATCTCATCATGATTAAATTTCCATGGATGAGGAACTTTTGCCTGAGTTGTAAGATGCTTAATCTTTTTTCCAAGAGCTTCATCATTACATAAAAGCATTCCCCCTCCTCCGGTGGTAATGGTTTTATTTCCATTAAAACTCAATACACCCATTAGTCCAAAAGTACCGGTATGCTGTCCTTTATAAAACGATCCTAAACTCTCAGCCGCATCTTCTACAAGTGGTATTTTGTATTTGTCGCAAATGTTTACGATTTTATCAATCTCGGCGGGATGTCCAAATGTGTGCATTGGCACACATGCGGCAATACGCTTTCCTGTTTTCACATTAAAACAAGCCTCTACACCATTTTCTTCCTTCATTATTACATTTGTGCTCAGCCACATTTCAAGTGCTGTGGCAGATAAGCTCAAATTTTCTTTATCTACATCGAGAAAAACCGGATTGGCATGCAAGTAAGCAATTGCATTAGCCGTTGCAACAAAAGTAAGAGCCTGAGTAATCACCTCATCTCCTGCGCGCACCCCCGCAAGATTAAGTGCCAACGATAATGCATTTGTCCCATTCATAGTTACAATAGCACGTTTAGCTCCAGTATATTGCTGAACTGCCAATTCAAAATCATCAACAAATTTTCCAACACTAGAAACAAAAGTGCTTTCTATGCAGGAATTAAGATATTCTTTTTCCCTACCAAGAAAAACAGGGGCATGCAAGGGAATGAATTCATCGGTTGCATATAGTTCCCTGATAAAAGAAACAATGTTATTAAACGTTGTAGATGCCATCCTTATATTTACTGATGTTTTCTTTCAGACCAAACCATTTTACCGTTTCTTCCAACCCCAACTTAAAAGTATAGTCGGGCGAATAACCACATTCTTTTTTGATTTTTGCATTATCACACCATAAACGATTAACCTCAGATTTTTGAGGTCTAAAACGATTTGGATCCTGAATCAAATTTACATTGGTTTGAATAATTTCTTTCAAAGTATCAAAAACACCCTGAATCGAAATCTCGAAATTTGAACCAATATTATATACCTCTCCAAGAGAAACATCATTTTCAAGCAAAGCAGTAAAACCTTTGCAAACATCTTTCACATAATTAAAATCTCTTGTTGGCGTAAGATCACCGATCATAACATCCTTACCATTCAGCATCTGAATAATCATATTTGGTATAACAGCCCGGGCTGATTGTCTTGGACCATATGTATTGAAAGGCCTTGCCAATACCAGTGGCAAATCGAATGAATAATAATAACTCATTGCCATAGCATCAGCACCAATTTTTGATGCGCTGTATGGAGATTGAGGCTGCAAGGGATGCTTCTCATCAATAGGCACGTACATTGCAGATCCGTACACTTCGCTGGTAGAAGTAACAATCACCTTTTTCAAAGAGTGAGTCATTGCAGCCTGGCATATATTCTGTGTGCCGTTTATATTGGTATCAATATAACTCTGAGGCGCTTTATATGAAAATGGAATTGCAATTAGGGCTGCAAGATGCAAAACAGCATCCATCCCCTTACAAATTTCATTACAAAAAAACGGATCCCTAATATCACCCGCTACAATTTCCAGTTTATTATTCGCAGGAATATCCTCTAACCAACCCCAATAGTTGAAGGAATTATAATATGATAAAGCCCTAACTTCATACCCTTTACTCAGAAGATACTCTGTAAGGTGAGACCCAATAAAACCATCTGCTCCAGTTAGCAAAACTTTCTTGATTTCAGGCATATGTGTATTTTACTTTAGTGAAAAACACCGTTATACATAATGCACAAATGTAGTAATTATTGCAGACTTTGCTTACTATTTACATGAGACAACTTTTAGGGATTCCGGATATTCAACTTTCCCTCAGCCCAATAGATGAATACTTTATTCCCCATAATAACTTCATTAATGTTTATAAAACCAAACTCAAAGTTGGGCACTACATATTAAACCAAATCCTGCGAAATAATTTTCTTCCTAAAACAAGAAAACTTATTTCTTTTTCCGATATTTACAAATCCAAAAATGATCCATGAGCGAGCTAAATGTAATAAATGCCTCTGCAGGTTCGGGAAAAACCCACCGCATTACTTTTGAATTTATTAAAAGCATTTTACCCGATCCGAATAACGCAGGACGTATTCTAGCCATTACATTCACCAATAAAGCCGCTGGAGAAATGAAGGAGCGTATTGTAGAAGAGCTTTCAAAGCTGTCATCCAGCCCTGGCGAAAGCAAAATGGAGGGAGATCTAAAAAATGACCTGAATATTAAAAACGAGGAATTACAAACTCGCGCACAAGCAGCTCTTAAGTTTATTTTACACCATTATTCCGATCTGTCGGTGAGCACCATTGACTCATTTATTCAACGTATAATCCGCACATTTTCCCGCGATCTTGGACTGGCCTCCGACTATGAAGTGCTGATAGATGATAGTGAAATGAGTGAGTACATTATCGATAGCATCATCGACAAGGTGAATGTGGATAAGGAAATGACAGAAGTTTTTAAGCAAGTGATTGAGCGCAACCTCGAGAATGACAATTTGAGCCTTAATTTCAAAGACAGCTTGAATGCCATTGTAAAAAACTTAGGCAAAGAAAGCGCAGACGATTTTATAAAAGAAGTAACACAACACAACACTTCTACGCTAATTGGATTCATGAAAAAAGCCTACGCTGAAGTTTCGGCACAAAGAAAAAATATTACCAAAGAACTTGGGCTTTTTGACGAGATTTGCAAGAAGAATAATCTTACCGACGAGTCATTCAATAAGCATTACACAAAACTCAATATTGAGGTCGACAAAATCAGGAGTCAACCTGAGAAATATGAACTAAAATCACGTACAGAAACTCTTATTAATGAAAAAGGAATATTAGTTGAACAGAATGAAACCATAGAAACTGAACTGCGAGATCTATTTTTATCATTGTGTTCAGACTGTAACAAACTAGCACAAATGCAGGTTCTGGTGCAAGACTTTCCATATGTAGCCATTATTGCAGAGATACTGCGCATTCGCGAAGATTTTAAAAGCAGTGAAGGCATACTGCCCGTTAGCGATTTTTATACTCTTATTGCCAATGTGCTTGCAAATGAGCCTGTTCCTTTCATTTTTCTAAGAGCTGGCAACCGCTACAAAAGCATTATGATCGATGAATTTCAGGATACCAGCTTAATGCAGTGGATCAATCTTACCTCTCTGATTCACAACTCACTCTCTTCAGGCAACCGAAACTGGCTGGTGGGCGACCCAAAACAAAGCATTTACCGCTGGAGAAATGGAGAAATGGAGATTATGCTCTCTCTGCCTAAAATATACAATGGCGGTCGGAAATTTGAAGTTCTTGAAGACGCTGCCCCTATCTTTGACTCTTCCTTTAAGGCTGGCAGCCTTGATACAAATTACAGATCTGACAAAAACATCGTTGATTTTAATAACTCTTTTTTCAATTTTATTCATTCTGACATCATCAGCAAACAGGTGGAAACTTCATTCCAAAACAAACTGATATCAAGCGAAGAAAAAGATGAATACCTGAAAATCTATAAAGAAGTTGCTCAAAACCCTCATAAAAAAGATGGTGGCTATATTGAAATCTCTTTCAATGAAGAAAAAGACCCTAACTCGCACATACTGCATGACAAGATAGAAAAACTGATTCAAAATAAGCTTGAGCAAGGCTTCAAACTCAATGATATTGCTATTTTATGCAGAAAGAAAAAAAGCGGTGTTGCCATCAGCAATTACCTGCTTAATTTGCATACTCCGATACAGGTCATTTCAGAAGAAACCCTGCAATTTCAAAGTTCATATTATTGTAGGCTTGCGATGAATATTTTAAGAGTGCTCTCCTGCGAAGAAGACAAACTCGCCCAAGCAGAATTTAACACTCTTATGCTGCAAATTCCTGAGCAAAATTCTCGGGAATTGTTTCAAAAATATCATTCTGAACAAAAAACCTTGCTTTCACCAAAAGAGTATATTTTTTCTCAATGGCCTGATATGAAGCCCAAAAAAGGCTCATATTATTCCCCTGCCGAACTACTAATGCTCATTATTCACAGCATGAATTTATCGGAAGAAGGCAAACATTATTTAATCTTCCTTAGAGAAAAAGTTCTTGAACAAGAGCGTAAAACTGGTAGTGATTTTGAAGCGATGTATCAATGGTGGATGGAAACCGGCCGAAACTTATCGGTAGTTACCCCGGCGGGAAGCAATGCAGTACATATCATGACCCTGCATAAAGCCAAAGGGCTACAGTTCCCTATAGTGATCCTCCCCGATTTTAATTTTGATGATGCCAAAAAGCTACATAGCAATTTGCATTGGTTTAAGCCGGAAAACAATTCAAATATTCCTTTCACAGCAATACACTACAGTAGCAATAGTCCAGTTGAGGAAATACGAATCCTGCATCAACGTGAAATGATGAAAACACTCATTGATAGCATCAATTTGGTATATGTGGGCTGTACAAGGGCCGAAAACGAACTCTTTGTTTTTTCAGATATTGACAAAAAATCTAAAGAAAAAATAGGTGAAAAAGTGCTTCCAGGTGTAATGCTTTACCATTATTTGGAAAATAATTCAAAATCAGATAAAGCCAATTTCAAATTTAACGAAGTAAAAGCAGCATATTCATTCGGTGAAAGCGTATTCAAAAAAGAGTCGGATTCAGAAAAAAACCAAGGGTTTACATTGCGACATTTTCATGCCACCCACCCTCATGCCTACCGAGAAGAAAGTGCTGATTTTGACAGTGAAATATTGCGCGAATCGGCTAAAGAAGGACGTATTTGGCATGAGATTTTATCGAAAATCGAAAAGACAGAAGAGGCAAAAAAGCTTATACAACAATATGTATTAAATGGGCAAGTTCCTTTTTCAAAACAGGCAGAGTCCATTATATTTCTGGAAGAACTCGTTGACAAACATCCCGATATCTTCCCAAAAAATGCTCGTTTATTAAATGAACGCGACATTACCGATGAAAAAGGGTTCATTCACCGCCCCGACCGTATCATAAAACAAGGCGAGTCCTATACCGTTATCGATTTCAAAACGGGAACACCCAAAGAGTCTCATAAAAAGCAAGTAGCCGAATACCGCGATATACTCAAGTCAATGGGATTGAATGTAAAAAGGACTTGCTTGCTGTATTTGAGGCCGGGTGAGGGGGAATCGGAGGTTGTGGATATTTAATTTATGAATTATGATTTATGATTTTAGAAGTATTGGGTTGGTTGTTCTTTTAGCTCTTATGGTGAGTTTTTGGGGGTGTGGGAATAGTAAGAACAAAGACGAGAAGCCGGAAACGGAGAAATCTACTAAACACGATCCGAAAAAAGTTAATTCTAAACCAGATTATTCGGGAGAACCGCTTGACAGAGACAGTATTGAGGTGTTAAAACTCATTTATATATCAGATACTAATGGAGCATTTTTATACTCAAAACCAGATACAAATTCACTCAAGGAAAAAATTGTCCTCCCACAAAGAAAAGAACTCGAGGCCATTGAAGAGAGTGATAACTGGTATAGCATTCTATATTACATTAGAAGGAATAATTGCGAACCTAAATATAGATGGGAAAAATTTTATATACAAAAAACAAAAGCATCTCCTTTAAACTATAAGACAATATCAGACTCTGAGTTTTATGAATGTATCAAGTTTTATGATGGAATTTCTAAAGAAAATCTTTATCAAACCAACCTTTTTTACAACAATTTCAAAATAGAATTTATTAATCCTACAGAGTATTATGCAGAAACAAATAACAAATTTGAGCCAGAAATACTTGACACATTCAGTATGCAAAAAAAGAACTACACTCTTGAAATCCCAGTTGATACAGGAAACAGGATCTTCTATGATAACTACATGGAAGGTGGTAGTATGCAGATTCATCATTATGAGGGATATCTACCTGAAATAAATCAGTTTTACATTTTTGTGCAACATTATGAAGCCGGACAGGCATTCTTATTAATTGACAAAAGCACAGGAAAAGAAACCAGATTTAGAGGAGAGCCATTGGTTTTTCCGGATCATAAAAACCTGCTTGCATTGTATTTTCATCCATATGGTGAATTGCCAGGCAATATAGAATATTTTAAGTTTGAAAATGGAGTATTTAAACAAATTCTTGGTGCAAATTTGGTTCATTGGACACCTGCTCTTGATGAAAAACCATTTATAAGTAAAAATGGTTCTCTGTATAGCAGAATACAGTTTGCACCCAATGTATATAAAAGCGATTTAAGTGTAAATAAGAATTATTTTTTTATCAAAATCTCCCTCCGCAAATAAAGCTTAGCAGTTAAGACTTCAGAAGTCTCTATACAAATAACTGTCTGACACCTGAAAGGCTGTCAGACAGGTTAGCAAAAACAGACTTCAGAAGTCTGAAGCACTGATGCCTTCAACCTTATCCAATAACCTTGAATTTGTTTGACAAGGTCAAAAAAAAGGGACACCAAAAAGCGTCCCAGTTCACAAACAATTGTTCGGTATTAAGAAATTACATCATTACAATATTGTAGGTGTTTCCATTGATAGTTACAACTGCATTGGCATCACAAGCACCGGAGCCATAATCAATTGAAATGGTCAGATTTCCACTGGTCAAAGTCATTGATCCGGCTGTAATCCATCGGCAACCCACCTGAACACGAAGAGGAGTATTGATTACTACTTCAAAGTCCTCACCCTGAACATTAGTGCCGTCGGCTGTGCCAGTTAGCAGATACACATCATCCCAAGGATTTAAAACTGTGCTTTCTCCTTCAATCCATTCGTGAACTCGTGTAGATGTCCAGTAAATAATGCCTTCACTTGTTGTAACAGTTCCATTTACATTAAGCGAATACTCCAGGTTTCCGGATGTGTTTGTACCATTATTGGTCAGAACTTTTGATCCCTGAACTAAATTATCATTCACGTAGTAATTAGTTGGAGTAACGGTAATAACTGTACCACTATCTCGATACCAACCCGTTGTGCTCATAGATACCTGTCCGCGACGATAACGACCATCGTTTCCAAGGCAGTTTGATGTTCCAAAATCCACAGTGATGGTTTTAGGAAAACTTACAAAATCGAAAGGAGCGATCGTAATAGTTGCACATGAAGAAAGCGTACTGTTTACAGCCCTTCCATCAACTGAATCCTCCGCAGCGATCATTCCATCTGTAGCCTGCTTAAAAACATCGTTAAACATGTTTTCTGCTGTGGCATTATCAATAGCCGAACGATAATTATCTGTATCACGATCTCTCTTACATGAAGACACTACCATTAGAAATGACAGTAGCACAGCAGGAATTAGAAGTGAAATTACTCTTTTCATAATATCTTTTCTTGGTGATTACGTCTTTTTGATTGTTTGAATAGCCAAAAGTAAAAATCTTACACTATTCTTTCATATATCAAATAGCGATATGGAATATCACTTTTTGAATCGCGAAGAGTCTCCCCTTCTTCGATAAGTTTCCACTCTTGGGAATCTAATTCAGGGAAAAATGTATCGGTATTAAATTCCCCTTCCACTCTGGTCAAATATACCTTTGAACAATGCGGTAAAAACTGACGATACATGCTCTCTCCACCCACAATAAAATTCTCAGTATCGGGATCAACTGCATCGAAAATGGCTTCGAGTGATCGAATCTCTTCTGCACCTTCCTCATTGAGTGGATCCGGACTTAAAACTACATTTCTGCGATTTGGCAACGGTCTTCTCGGTAGCGAAAACCATGTATTTCTGCCCATAATAATGGTATTGCCAGTAGTTATTGCCTTGAAGCGCTTAAGATCGTCACTTAAATGCCAGGGCAAATCGTTTTTAATGCCAATTCCGTTTTTGGAATCTGCAGCAACGATTATGAAGAGATTGGGAATTATTGTGGTCATAGTTTTTTAATTTTTGAAAATTTTTACCGTACTTCGACAGGCTCAGCATGACAAAAATTTTCTTGATGGTATTTCCTCTAATAATTAAACAGCCACATCCGCCTTAATATGCGGGTGCGGATCGTAGTTTACCATTTCAAAATCTTCGAACTTAAATTCGAATATATCTTTTACCGACTCATTCATTTTCAGCTGAGGTAAAGGTCTTGGATCTCTCGAAAGCTGCAGCTTCACCTGTTCAATATGATTTGAGTAGATATGTGCATCGCCAAGTGTGTGCACAAAATCGCCTGCTGTAAGACCTGTAACTTGCGCGATCATTTTCAGAAGAAACGCATACGATGCAATATTGAACGGCACACCAAGAAAAATATCGGCACTGCGCTGATACAACTGACAAGACAAACGACCATTGGCCACATAAAACTGAAAAAGTATGTGACATGGAGGCAGTTTCATATCTGGAATTGATGCTACATTCCATGCACTCACAATCATTCGGCGCGAATCTGGATTGTTTTTAATGGTATTGATCAAATCGCTAATCTGATCCACATGTCCACCGTTATAATCAGGCCACGAGCGCCACTGATATCCATAAATTGGTCCGAGATTTCCATTTTCATCTGCCCATTCGTCCCAAATGGTCACTTTATTTTCGTGCAGATATTTTAGATTGGTCTCCCCTTTTAAGAACCATAAAAGTTCATGTAAAATGGAACGAATATGAAGCTTTTTAGTCGTCAGTAGCGGAAATCCTTCTTCCAGATTATAGCGCATCTGATACCCAAACACGCTGATGGTTCCGGTTCCGGTACGGTCTTCTTTCCGTACGCCGTTTTCCATAACATGGTTGAGCAAGTCGAGATATTGTTTCATAAACCAGTAATGCTTAATGACTAACGTTTTGCAAAGCAGGATCTTTTGGGTTGTGTTTGTGACGGAATAGAACCATAAAAAGCAAGGCAACCACAAGTGCATATATCGCAAAAGTCATCCAAATTCCCGACCAGTCTTTATCTCCATTGTCCAGAATAAAGAATTTTGTAATTACAAAACCAGAAACAACGGAACCGATAATAGCTCCAAAACCATTGGTCATCATCATGAAAAGGCCCTGTGCACTTGCCCGATACTTTGTCGGTGTTTCTGTTTCCACAAAAAGGGAACCTGAAATATTGAAAAAATCGAAGGCCATTCCATAAATAATATTGGATAAGATGATCATCCATAAGAAACTTCCAGGATTACCATATGAGAATAATCCAAAACGCAATACCCAGGCAAACATGGACATGAGCATAACTTTCTTGATACCAAATTTCTTAAGGAAAAATGGAATTGCAAGAATGAAGAGCGTTTCAGACCCCTGAGAAATAGACATAACTATGGTAGAATATTTCACAACAACGGAGTCAGCATATTCAGCTACATGCTTAAATTCATCAAGAAATACATCTCCATACATATTGGTGAGTTGAAGCGCAGCACCTAATAACATAGAAAAGAGGAAGAAAATCAGCATTTTATAATTGCCCATCAGTTTAAAGGCATCGAGCCCCCACGCCTGAATAAAAGATTTCTTCTCGGTTTTAGCTTTATTTGGCGGGCATTTTGGAAGAGTAAATGAATAAATACCCAAGACCAATGAAGCTGCTGCAGAAATATAAAACTGAACCTCAGTTGCTTTATTACCGGATAAATTGGTTACCCACATAGCCGCAATAAAACCAATGGTACCCCATACACGAATTCCTGGAAAAACTTTTACCACGTCATGACCGGCATCTTTAAGTGCACTATATGAGATGGTATTCGTTAAAGCAATAGTAGGCATATAAAACATCATGGCTACAAGCATAACCCAGAAAAACTGACCTGGGCTTACAGCAAGTGTAAGTCCAAATATTGCAATTCCACTAAAAATATGAACAATACCAAATATTTTCTCTGCATTAAAAAACCGATCGGCAAGAATTCCCAGCAAAGTGGGCATAACGAGTGAAGAAATTCCCAATGTCATGAAAATCAAACCAAAATCATCTGGCGCCCAGCCTTTTGTTCCAAACCAGTAATTAGCAATAGTAATGAGCCAGGCTCCCCAAACGAAAAACTGGAGAAAATTCATTACGGTTAATCGCAATTTGAGTCCCATAGTAGTAAAATAAGTTAAGAAATATCTTTACGTTTGTTTATTTCATCGCGCAACTTGGAAGCCTTTTCAAAATCTTCCATATCCACTGCTTCTTTCAGCATATCTTCCAGCTCTTCGAGCGAGAATAATTTCATATCATCATCGCCGGCAGTTAAATCATCATCCGAATCAATACTATCATCTATGGCAAAATCTCCTTCATCAAAAACAACCCCTACTTCTGCCAAAATTTCTTCGCTGGTATAAATTGGGCAATTAAAACGAATAGCCAAAGCTACTGCATCGCTTGTACGACTATCTATTTGATGAATTTTGTTTTCCTTTTCAAAAACCAGAATACTATGAAATACCCCGTCAACAAACTTATTAATGATTACTTCATTAAGCTTTATGCTAAAAGACTTCGAAAATTCTCTGAATAAATCATGCGTTAGGGGCCTGGCCGGTTTCATCTTTTCCATTTCAATTGCAATCGACTGAGCTTCAAACTGTCCGATAATGATTGGAAGTTTTCTTTCTGCTCCAGACTCAGACAAAATCAATGTATAAGCACCGCTTTGTGAGTAACTGTAACTAATACCGGAAATCTCTAATTCAATTTTTTCCATCACTGCAAAAATCGGTTAAAAATAATAAAACTTAAAGAGATATCGGGAAAAAATATGAACACATTAATGAGGATAAGGGGAAAAATAAAATATATGTCATGTAATTTAGACTTAGTCTACGTATTTTAAAAATATATACTACCTTTGCACGAAATTTTAACACACGCACAAAAAACGACATTATGAGAAAAGCATTAGTCCTGTTGTCGGTACTTTTTTTGAGCCCAATCATGAGTTTTGCGAGTGAAGCAGACCTCGTAATTCCAGAAGGAATTAAAGATCAGAACATCTTATTCTGGGGCTTCCTTATTACAGCACTTGGTTTCATGTTTGGCCTTTATCAGTTTATGAAAGTTCGTAAACTTAAGGCTCACCAATCTATGCTCGATGTGGCACAGGTTATTTTTGAAACCGCAAAAACCTATCTATTACGTCAGGGAAGATTACTTATTATCCTCTTCCTTTTCATTGGTGCTGTTGTGGCATTTTATTTTGGATTTCTGTCCGAAGCTAATTTTGGGTTCGGTGGAGTCGCCATGATTCTGGGCTGGACCATTGTAGGTATTTTGGGATCCTATGGAGTTGCATGGTTTGGAATTCGCATGAATACTTTAGCCAACTCACGAATGGCCTTTGCTTCATTGGAAAGAAAACCTCTTAAACTTCTAAATATTCCGCTTAATGCAGGAATGAGTATTGGAGTTGTTCTTATTTCTCTTGAATTGATTTTAATGTTAGTAATATTATTATTTGTTCCCGGCGAATATGCCGGAGCAAGTTTCATCGGTTTTGCCATTGGTGAATCATTAGGTGCTTCTGTTTTAAGAATCGCTGGTGGTATCTTTACTAAAATTGCTGACATTGGCTCTGATTTAATGAAAGTTATTTTCAAAATTGGAGAAGATGACCCTAGAAATCCCGGAACTATTGCAGATTGCGTTGGTGATAATGCAGGCGATAGTGTTGGCCCAACAGCTGACGGTTTTGAAACTTATGGTGTAACAGGTGTTGCATTAATTTCATTTATTTTACTTGCTATTACTGGCCCTATCTTAGGTGGTATTGCTGGAACAAACCCAGCTTTTATTACAACCCTTGCTGGAGCACTTAGTATTGAGAACTTCAATATAGGTGACGCAACATCTATGAGTGCATTAGCCTCTGCATTACAAATTAAACTCCTTTTATGGATTTTTGTAATGAGAATTGCAATGATTATTACGTCTATTGTTTCGTTTTGGATTAATGGGTTTATTAGCAATGCTAAATACTCTGGCAAAGATGATTTGGATTTTGAAAAGCCATTAACTACTTTGGTTTGGATAACTTCAATTTTATCTATTGTTGTTACTTTTGCATTAAGCTATTTCCTAATTGGAACTCTACCAAACAATTTATGGATCATGTTGTCCGTAATTATTAGCGCAGGGACACTAGGTGCTGCCCTTATTCCTGAATTCACCAAAATATTTACCAGTCCTAAATCTAAACACGTAAACGAAGTTGTTGAAGCGTCTAGAAAAGGTGGGGCGTCTCTAACCATTCTTTCTGGCTTGGTCGCTGGTAACTTTAGCGCATTTTGGAAAGGTATTGTTTTCGCACTCTTAATGTTTATTGCATATTTTGCAAGTACATTTGGATTAGGAGACTATATGATTTATCCTTCCATTTTCTCATTTGGATTGGTTGCTTTTGGAATGTTGGGAATGGGTCCCGTTACCATTGCCGTAGACAGTTATGGTCCGGTTACAGATAATGCTCAATCTATTTATGAACTGTCACTTATCGAAGAAGATCAAGAAGAAAAGATTAAAGAAATTGAAGCAGACTTTGGCTTTACTCCTGATTACGAAAAAGCAAAATATTACCTTGAAGCCAACGATGGTGCAGGTAATACTTTTAAAGCTACAGCGAAACCGGTTCTCATTGGAACAGCCGTTGTAGGTGCTACAACTATGATTTTCGCCCTTATCCTTATGATTCAAGGCACACTGGGTGTTTCTCCGGAGCAAGTACTTAACTTATTGAATCCTTATACAATTATTGGATTCCTGCTTGGCGGAGCTGTTATTTATTGGTTTACAGGTGCTTCTATTCAGGCTGTTACTACTGGTGCTGCTAGAGCAACTGATTATATAAAAAACAATATTAATCTTGACCCTAACGCTCCTAAAAAAGCAGATGTTGAAAAATCGCGTGCAGTGGTAAAAATCTGTACGGTATATGCTCAAAAAGGAATGTGGAATATCTTTATTGCCATTTTCTCATTTGCCCTTGCTTTTGCATTTTTATCTGCGCCTGTAGGATTAACAAAAGAGATCATAGAGAGTGGTGATATTAAAGAAATTATTAGACTCTCAATTCCTGTCTCATTATTTATTGGCTATTTACTTTCTATTGCTTTCTTTGGATTATATCAAGCTATTTTTATGGCTAATGCCGGTGGTGCATGGGATAATGCCAAAAAAGTTATTGAAGTTGACCTCAAGGAAAAAGGAACCGATTTACACGCAGCTTCTGTTGTGGGTGACACCGTTGGTGATCCTTTCAAAGACACCTCAAGTGTGGCTTTGAACCCTATCATTAAGTTCACCACTTTGTTTGGACTTCTTGCTATGGAAATTGCCATTAGCGAATCTTTTAGAAACATTGCTCCATATATCGGATTTGTTTTCTTCGCAATTGCCCTCTTCTTCGTTCTTCGTTCATTCTATGGAATGCGTCTGAATAAGAACTCCTAACGTTATTTATTACCTTCTGTATAGAAAAGAGGCTGCTCGTTTGAGACAGCCTCTTTCTTTTTTGAGTATGGAACAAACACTACTCAGTTTTGGATTTGGTACGAATACCAAATGGTAAATATAATGGGCAAGATCCTATTGAACTAACCAATAAAAATACGCCTGCAACAGCAAGCATTACAATTCCAGCAGTACCAGTTACTACACCTGTAAAATATAATACCACGGCAAGAACTGCCAACATTACACGCAGAATTCTGTCTGCCATTCCCATATTCTTTTTCATATCCTTGTTTTTTGTTTAATTAATAATCAAAGATATTAAACATTTTACAGAAAAAGCCGCAAAGATGACAATTATCATTGCGGCTTCAAGAAACTTATAAAACTAGAATTATCCCTTATAATGCTCATAGAATTTTACAATGGACTCAATTCCATTATAAAAGTTCTCAAGCGGATAATTTTCATTTGGCGAGTGAATGGCATCTGATTCAAGACCAAATCCAAGTAACAAAGACTTAATTCCCAAAATTTCTTCAAAAGTGGCAATAATCGGAATACTACCTCCACTACGTGTTGGGATCGCGGTTTTACCAAAAACATCTTGAAGGGCTTTCTCAGCAGCTTTATACGCTGGAAAATCGATCGGCGTAACAAAAGCTTGTCCACCATGTAGAATATCAACCTTAACTTTTACATACTCTGGGGCAATACTCTCAAGATGTGCTTTCAGCAATTCGGCAATTTTCTCATTGTTTTGGTGAGGAACCAGTCGTGATGAAATTTTTGCATATGCTTTTGAAGGAAGTACTGTTTTGGCACCTTCGCCCGCATATCCACCCCAAATTCCGCAAACATCAAGGGTTGGCCGAATTCCGGTTCTTTCAATAGTGGTATAGCCTTTTTCTCCATGCAATGCTTTAACATCAATGGCCGTTTTATATTCTTCCACGCTGAAAGGCGCCTTATTCAAAGCATCTCTCTCTTCAGGTGTTGACTCCAAAACATCATCGTAAAAGCCGGGAACAGTAATACGTCCATCCTTATCAATGAGTGATGAAATCATATCGCTAAGAATATTAATTGGGTTAGCTACAGCTCCGCCGAACAATCCTGAATGCAAATCGCGATTAGGGCCAGTAACTTCTAACTGCAGGTAAGTAAGACCACGTAATCCAACTGTAATACTTGGAACATCGGCAGCAATCATTCCGGTATCGGAAACCAGAATTACATCCCCTTTCAGGCGCTCTTTATTTTGCTCACACCATTCTCCCATGCTAGGAGAACCAATTTCTTCTTCTCCTTCAATCATGAATTTCACATTACATTTGAGCTGATTGGTTTTAACCAGATACTCAAAAGCTTTGGCGTGCATAAAGCCCTGTCCTTTATCATCATCAGCACCACGGGCCCAGATTTTACCATCTTTAATTACTGGCTCAAACGGTTGGGTTTTCCACAAATCGATTGGGTCAACCGGCATCACATCATAATGCGCATATACAATAACTGTAGGCAGTGAAGGATCGATAATTTTCTCTCCATATACCACAGGATTTCCTTTAGTAGGAGAAACTTCTGCAAAATCAGCTCCGGCAGCAAGAATGGTTTCTTTCCAATATTCAGCTGCACGAATCATATCTTCTTTATGATCACTGATTGAACTAATGCTTGGAATACGAATCAAGTCAAATAATTCATTGAGAAAACGATCTTTGTTCTCTTCGATGTACTTTTTAATGTCACTCATAGTGTCTATTTTTTGTCAGAATTTATAAATTTAGAAAAAGTCATTAAAAATAATAAAAAAACCTTGAATCGCAAAAAATGAGTTATAGTAATATCTCTGAAGGAGAAAAACAGAAATGATTCAAGAAGCAACCAATTTATTCGAAAAGTGTCTGTTTTATAAGTAAAAACGAAGTTAACACCCTGTAAATTTTTACTTTTAATTTGTACCTTTGTCTAACCAATAGAAAAAAAGTCGGCACCAATGTTAAAAAAAGCAACCCTCTACTCATTTACCCTTTTGATTTTTTCTTTTTCGTCATCATTAAAAGCCCAAATTACAGTTGACAATTCAATGACTCCTACCCAGTTGGTTCAAGACGTTTTATTAGGATCTGGAATTGCTGTTTCCAATGTAACATTTACTGGAGGAACTACCCAGAGAGGAACATTTACCGGAACTTCAAACATTGGAATTAGTGACGGCATTATACTTGCAACAGGAAATATTAATGTTGCGGTAGGACCTAATAATTCAGACAGCGAAAGTGATGGAGGCGGAACATCCGGAGACTCAGACCTTCAAAGCCTTGTTGGTAATACGACTTATGACGCAGCTGTATTGGAATTTGATTTTATTCCTTCCTCAGATACCGTAAGATTTTTCTATGTATTTGGCAG
>JAFGWG010000183.1 GCA_016937255.1 Bacteroidales bacterium | reverse complement strand
TAAGTATCTTCTATCCCAAAATTTTGTTGTTGATGATAATGAAGAGAACCGAGATGAATACAATAGAGCAGTTACGATACTTGATAAAAAAAGCAAGGAAATTCGAGAAAAATACGTTGCCGATTTATTTTATTTTTCGGCAATTGCCCAGAAAGGTTTCATAGATGCAATCCTTATGTTTTCAGCAAGCATCAATCTCGTCAAAGAGATTTTTGTTCTTTATAACGGCCGGTTAAGCAACAGAGACTTGTTTGTTGTTGGACAGAACATGTATTATTCAATTGCAATTGGTGGTTCATATGGCACTGAATACGCAGTTGAAGAAATCATCACCAAATTTAGTTCTGATTTTATCAAGAGTATTCCATTTCTTGATAAAATATTGGGCTCTATTGCTGATGGATTTGCAAACGCTGCATTACTTACAAGAATTGCATTTATTGCTGAAAATTATTGTAAAGTCACTTACATAAAAAATCAGAAAGATCTATACCCCAGTCCCAAATTTATCATAGACACGGCAAAGCATATCACCAGCGACGGTGTAATGAAAATTAAATCGGGACTCAAACATGTCGTTAAAGATAAGGCAATTGATTATGGGATTATTCTGGTAAATCCCACTGGATATATTATAGATCAGGTATATAAAAAAAATATCAGTGAAGATGAAAATCAGGAACCCAGGATGCGAGTTAAATCTATTTTACGCTGGGGTATTAATCCTTTAGGCACATTTATAGAAGACATCATCCGCAAACGGCAGAATAAAATTATTTCATGAGTTCCTTGAAATATGAGCCTGTAAAGAATTTTGTGTAAACGGCTTTTTCACTTGATAACCCCAGGTCAACAATGCACACATCAAAACACCAACCCAAGACCTGCCCCGACTGCGGCTCTAATAAGATAGCCAGAATCCTGTGGGGTATGCCAGCCATGTCGCCAAAGATGCAGAGAGAGATAGACCGGGGCGAACTAATATTGGGTGGCCGTGTTGTTTCAGACCGTGATCCTAAATGGCAGTGTGTAGATTGCGGGGCGAAGATTTATTCTGAACAATAAAAATTCGGTTTCTATTCAGCGGGAATAATTGCACTCACAGTGGGTTATATAAACATGGACGTTTAGGGTGGAGTTATTACGATAAAGAGGCATTGCCATAAGCACTCAATATCAAACGCTCCGCCCTATTCTTCTTGCAAATATCAAGACACATGATGTCAATGGTCGTGAAAAGTGTACCACTTCAGAGCCTGTATTGTTACCTGCATAACCATAAACACCGGTTGCCTTTAAATAAGTGCTCGCTTATATTTAATTGCGAATAGTGGGGAATGCTTTGAAGACATCCAGTTAGAAATGTTGTACTGGTGTTTATTTCTACCAGATCAAAGCAGATGGATTTCAGCAGGTCAAGAAGATGCTGTTGATTAAATAGTAAAATATAGTACGAGCAATTAGGGACCGGTCTTGCCCAAACCGGTCCCTAAAAACATTGCTTTAGTAAATGGCTACATTTCATATAGATTTAAGCACTATCCGGATACGTTTCTGGTGGGACTGGCTATATAAGTAACATTTTATAGAAAAGATGTAATATATAAACAGCTTGATTTAAGTATATTAAATATACTATATTTATACCGTCATGGAATTTGAATTTGATGTAAATAAAAGTAAGCAGAATAAAGATAAACATGGGATTGATTTCATTGAAGCAAAAAAATTATGGGATGATCCTATGTTCCTTGAAGTTCCCGCGAGGACAGAAAATGAAAAAAGATATTTTGTAATTGGAATGTTGGATGATAGATGCTGGTCTGCGTTAATTACATATCGAGGTAAAACAATAAGAATAATTTCAGTAAGGCGGTCAAGAAAAAATGAAGAAGAACTTTATAAACTCTGAAGTATTTGATCAAAAATTTGAAAATGATGAAGATATTACTTCTTATCTTGACCTAAAGAATGCAAAAAGACCTAATTTGGAACAAAAACGTGTTAATGTTGATTTTCCTTCTTGGATGATTCAGTCCTTAGATAATGAAGCTCAACGATTAGGAGTTACCCGACAATCAGTAATAAAGGTCTGGATTGCTGAGCGATTAAAACATTCAGTCGCATAGACAAAATAATCACGGATAAGAAATAGAAGCCCGGCAAACACCGGGCTTTTTTATCGCCTGGTCACTTTTTGGTCACTCGCGCCCGTAAGTGCCTGATAATCAGTATAGGACAGGGTTCTGAAAATCCCTGTGTCGGTCCCGAAAGATCGGGATCCCCCGCCACACCTCAAACCCTTTGTAAATCAACAGTTTACAAGGGGTTTTTCGTTTTCCACATTTCGGGTGAAATATATCCAATATGGACAAATAGGGACATACTGGGACATAGGATGGGCACTAAATGGGCACTTCATCTGGATACATTTCCGTTATAAGTCATCAAAACCGTCAAAACGGGTTTGCCCTTTGGAAATGATCTGCGGTTCAAAACTCCCATCCCGTTCCCTGGGCACCTCTATCGGAAGAGAGCCAAAATCACCCTTGATGGTCTTCTGGCTTTTCCCTTTCCGTGAGTTCCCGCTGTTGTGGCCTGTTGGAGAATGTTTCTCATATCCCAGGTGATGGGTCAATTCACCCTCCATGGCACGTTCTACTAATGCTTTGGTCAGTTGCTTTAAAAGACCGTTCTCGCCAATTAAATCTTCCGGATTCTGATAATGTTGCATCAGCTCTTCGATCAACTCTTTTCGTAGTTTGCCTTGCGGCTTGTTAATGGTCATAAATGCTCCTTCTTTAAATTACATACGTTAACATTCATAACCATTTACACAAAATATCTTATACCCTCAAAAAACGGGCTATATAATGTGTGGATTGTAGAAAAACTATACGTTATGACACGAACATTTACATGTGTTGTAATAGAGATACTCTC
>JAFGWG010000028.1 GCA_016937255.1 Bacteroidales bacterium | reverse complement strand
TAACTCCTTTATAACCCCAACCCCCACTGCTGAAAATTTGTGTTATACACCTGAGAATGGTTGGGTAACCCAAGTTTTTTAACAAAGTACTTGTTTTGTTTATCCGGCTTAAAGATCATCAAAAGGGGAGCGTATTTGCTGTAAACTTTTCTGGGTAACATGTGTATATATTTCAGTGGTTTTTGAGCTTTTATGTCCTAATAATTCCTGTATATATCGCAAATCAGTACCGCTCTCAAGCAAATGGGTTGCGTATGAATGCCTGAGCCAGTGTAGCGTAACCGGTTTACTTATTTTACACAAATATAAAGCTTTTTTCAATACTTGCGCAAGCGATTCTTCTGAATATTTTTCCCCGGCCTTTTGCCCTTCAAACAGCCATGCCTTCGGTTTGTACATTTTATAATACTCTCGCAATATCTCAATTAATTTGTCAGAAATGGGAACCACCCTGTCTTTGCGCCCCTTTGCATTGCGTATGATAAGCAAATGCCGCTTCGAGTCAATATCCCGGGGCTTAAGATTTAATATCTCGCTGCGCCTTAATCCGCAGGCATAAATAAGGCTCAGCATGGTGCGGTGTTTGGTATTGGCAGGTGCTTCAATAATGGCTTTTATTTCTTCTTTGCTCAAAACATTGGGCAGCTTGTGCTCCCGCCGGGGCCTTTGTAATTTATCAATTATAATCTCACTTTTTACCACCTCTCTGAAAAACAGCTTTAAAGCATTTACCAATTGGTTTTGGTAGCTGAAACTCAGTCCTTTTTTCACAATGTTCTGGTGCACGTATTGTACCACATCATCGTTGTTTATGGTTTTCAGGTCTTTGTTGGAATAATGCTGCAGAAAAACTTTCAAAACTTCACTGTATGTATTAATGGTGCTTTCGCTGTAACGCTTATGCTCCATCCAATTGATGAATTGCTTAATGTACCCTGAAATTGCAGAATCTTCATGATTTGTTTTGGAAGTTTCTGTGGCTTCAAAATTTTTAAGGTCTCTTTCTATTCCTTCAGGTAGCATTTTTGTAAATGCCTGTATATTAAAATCTTCTTCAAAATAATACCAGCATTTTTTGCTTGCACTCCACCGCGCTTTGCCTTCATTCTTAAGCTTTGAAATGATGTTTGAATTATAGTCAAACCTTAGCAAAACTACTTTGTGCCCTCTGTGCTCGCTACGCAAAAACTCAATTTTTACAGATCTGACACTCATGAGCTTGCAATGAGTTGAATTTTTGCACTGCCATTTTTAATTCTAAACCAAATATTTGCAATTCCGCTTTCAATATATAGGTCTTGATTATTCGTTCTGCTTCCGATATATCCTTCGTTACCCGCCAGCACTCCCGACAAAATACGCACCTTGTCACCTGTGCTAAAAGTCTGAACCACAGTAAGATCGTATCCCTCCGTAATGATGTGCTGCATTCTTTCAATATCCGATTGCTCAATCTTCGCCGGTTTATTGTCAAAAAATAGCATTCCGGCACTGCCCGGAAGGTAATGCAGCTTCTCAGTTTGTTTATTGTCGGCTTCTTTTATAAATACGTATCCGCTAATCAGAGGTTTACGAACAGTAAGTATCTTCTCTTTACGAATAATAGTGCTTTTTATCCATGGAATGTAGGTTTCAAAACCCAGATCCATTGCCGCTGATGCAAGCACTTGCTCCTTTTTGGGTTTACTCCTTATAATATTCCACTTCATGTTTTTAAATCCGCTTTTTCTTCGACAAAACATGGCTCCGCTTCATGAGATATTTGATAAAACCCTCATGTAATCGGTATTTTCCAACGCTGCCACCATCATCATATTCAGATTGTAAATATAATGATAAATATGGAATATATTTAAGTTTAATGGGATATTTTTATTGTTCAGTGGGTGGAATTGTAGTGTGGCAAATCAGAAACTATATGTATACAGTAATTCTGTGGTAAAACAGGGGGCAATCGAAAATACCTTTTTACAATTTACTCATTAAAATGCACCTAATCCCTATAATTCATTCTATACCAGGTTTCTTCGTCATCGTAATATTGTTCAAGCCTTACTTTCTTCGCTAGCTTTTTCTGTGCGTTAACTATTGCACTCGAGATCATACGATGTTCTATGTTGTCATTTTCATCCATGCCCATTCTTTTCATTAATTCCATGATCTTTCCTGAATTAAACATCGTCAGTAGGGGATCTTCAAGGGAAAGATAAAAGCTGATGGACGGATGTTCGAATGCAGAGGCTATTTTTGAAATGATTTCATGGTCTTTGTCAGGCATGGGATAATGCTCGGTAAAAGCAATGTGAACCTCACCGGAATATATTGGCTGAGAAATTGGGGCTTCAAGAATCTTTTTGCTGTTTAATAACCATGGCCCGCTATTATTATCTGTATCAGATAAGGACTCCAGTATTTTAAATGAGGGTTTAAGAGTCTGTAAATGTTTCAGGGTTTTATCAAACGAGGAAACAATTAATACAGGTTTGTCATCATCTGCCAGAGCCAAAAGTTTATTGGTTTTCATTTCTGCAGTCATCCAGATATAATCCTGGTATTGGACTTTGTGCTTTTTTTTTCTTCCGAACATAAGATTCTTTATTAAACTAATACTGTAAGCTCCAAAAGGTGCATATTATTTTCTCAAATATAGGAGTTTTCTATAAATCGTCACTGGGCTACTTGGTTTTTTACAGACTTTTTTTGGTTAGGTGGGTATTAAATTCTCTTGTTTTCACAAGGAGTTTTTTGAATTATCACCAATATTTAAAAGTATGTCTTTACAGCAAATTCATATTGATCAATAAAAATATCTTTAAAAATTGAGATATTGTTTTGCTCATAAAATAATAGCATTGCTTTTTTATAATCAATGGAATCTACTGTTCTAAAAGATAATGGGCAATGTTTGTCATTCATTAATAATGCATTACTAACGATTCTTGCTGTCCTCTTATTTCCATCCATAAAAGGTTGGATATATGAGATTAGGACTAGAGTTAGAAGGGCTTTCTCAAATATGCTTTTCTTATTGTTGATTAAAATGCAAGAGCTTTCCAGAGCCTCAGATATTTGAAATTCATTGTCTAATGGGCGATAGTTTGTTCCTGAGATACCAACTCGTTTGTTTCTTAAATTTCTATCAACGGACAAGTCTTTAGTTAGGATACTATGAATATCTTCAATTTTTGATACAGCTAAAGGATTTAGGTAATCAGGGTTTTCTATTATAAAATCAAGGGCGTCTTTATGGTTTAAGAGCATTATCGCTTCTTCCTTGGTTTTACCAGATGCTGTTTCTTTTTCTCTTAATAGGCGTTCAGTTTCTAATAAAGAGTAGGTATTCCCTTCTATTTGAGATGATTTCCAGCTTAAATCGATAGCAAGTCTTTCAAATTCAATTTTGTATTCATTATCAGATAGTTGTGAAATGTTCTTTGTAAAAATCTCTTGAAGGTCATTTAGTCTTGATAATTCATTATTTGTAAATACACTATGCTTTGATAGAACGTCTGTTATGACTGAGAGATTGAAACTTTCCTTAATTTCACGTTCATCAATTTCTTTTTCATAGTATTGTTCAAGGTCAATTGGTTGTATTATTTCATAAGTTGGAGAAATGAAATACTTCGTTCCTTTACCTTTACCTTTGGATGAAATGTAGTTTTCCGATATTAGTTTTCTTATAATTCTTTTAAGGGTGGCATAACTAACAGAAATATTTACTCCATCAAAAATTTCTTTTGAAGAACACTCTTGTTCTTTTCTTACAAAATCTATGATAATTTGATCTCTAGCTTCCATGCGATCTGTCTTTTAGCTCATAAAGATAGTGTTTTTAGCTCATATATGATCTTTTTTGAGCCGAATATTTTGTTTGAGTGAGCTATAAATCGTTTATACCACAACCAAATATCCTCCAAAAGGTGCATGTTATTTTCTCAAATATAGGAGTTTTCTATAAACCATCACGAGACGGTGTTGTTTTTTGTAAGCTTCTCGCTTTAAGCTGTTTAAGCTGTTTAAGTATTTAACGGTTCAGAAAGGTTCGGAACGGTTCCGATACGGATAAATTCGACTTTTCAAAACTTAAAACAAGTCAATAACCATCATTAAAACCCGTTCAAATCCATCATAACAGTCGGAATTAATAAGAAGAAGCCTAAGATGATTAGTAAAACGATAAATTTCCACGCCCATTTTACCCATTTTTCGTAAGGGATTTTGGCCACACTGAGTACACCCAGCAGTACACCTGAAACCGGTGTAATCATGTTGGTAATTCCGTCGCCGAGCTGGAAGGCAATTACTGCCGACTGGCGGGAGAGTCCGATCAGATCTGAAAATGGTGCCATAAGAGGCATGGTAAGTGCAGCTTTGGCTGATCCTGACGGCATGATCATGTTAATGGCAGTTTGCACTACATACATTCCGCTAACGCTTGTGTATTTTCCGCCCTGAAATGCTCCGGAAATTTTATATAAGATGGTGTCTATAATTCCGCCGTCCTGGAGAATAATGACAATGCCCCCGGCAAGTGCAACAATAAATGCTGCTGAGAAAATATCTTTGGCCCCATCCATAAAATGTTTTACAATGTCAGTGCTCTTATATCCCATGGCAATTCCGGAAAATAGTCCCATAGCGAAAAAGAGTGTGGCAATTTCTTTCATATACCAGCCATAGCCCAATACGCCAACAATCAACACTAAAATGGTGAATAAAAGGATATGCAGAATGAAAAGTTGTACGCTTTTTCTAAGGATGAGATAGAGTGCAGGCAGGATAAATATAAACGACAAAATGGGCAATGCAGGAAAAACAAATTTACTTTGCCCGATTTCGATGGTTGAATAGGTGTAGTAATAACTGAAAATAGCGAGAGCTGCTGAAATTATAAAAAAGCTGATCCAGGTAGCTATACCGGCTTTATTCTCGTTGATTTCTTCGTTTTCTTCAGCTTTTTTGCGCCAGTATTCGTCGTTTTCATAAACAACTGAACGCTTAGGATTTTTATAAATGCGGTTGGCATATACCAAAATATAAGTGATTCCGAAAATATTAATCACGATCCACATAAAGAAACGATATTCAATGCCGCTGAATAATGGAATTTGTGCAATGCCTTGTGCAATTCCAATGGTAAATGGATTTAATAAAGCACCTGCAAATCCTAATGCAGCGCCAACAAAGCACATGCTCACACCAACAATACTGTCGTAACCCATTTTAATAGCCAGAGGGACAAAAATAATGACAAAGGCAATGGTTTCCTCACTCATGCCGAATACTGCGCCAAAAATGCTAAATAAAAGCATAATGAGTACGATGAGTATATTCTGAACTTTCAGAAACCGAATAAATCGGAATCGTTCTAGTGTTCGAGCGGCAGTAAGGAATTTCAGAATACCTATGTCGAGCGCCTTTGAAGTATTAATAACCCAGAAAGAAGCGCCAATAAGCAAGATGAATACGATAATATCTGCTTTATCGACAAAGCCATCGAAAACAGAAGATAATACCTGCCAGCTTTGAGGATTGCTTTCATTATAAGTGAAAGAGTCTTTGACCACAATTTCTCTATTGCTGCCGTTTACATTAATGGTTTCTCTTTTAAACTGTCCGCCTGGAACCAGCCATGTTGCCAGTGCAGAAATCAGGATAATGAAAAACACAATGGTATATGTATTCGGGACTTTGAATTTCTTTTTTTCCTTGGCCATAATTCTCTTATTTCGGGAGGGTAAAAATACAAAAACAATACAGGTGGGCAATAAAAATGAATGTCATATTGAGCGGAGTCGAAATGCGGCATTCATTTTCAATATCAAAATTCTTTTGGATTTCAGACAATGGCTATGGTTTAAGGTTTTTGGATGGTCGAAATGCGATGATTATTTCAATACTCATCTTTCATAATACAATAAATTATGTTTGGCGATTCTGTTTAGGTTATGACTTATTCTTCACAAGATCAATTGATTTTTTATGAGCTCTCTTGGTTCAGATTTTACTCATTACCAAAATAAAAATGAATGCCTACTTCGACAGGCTTAGCATGACATTCCTTTTTTTTGGTTCGAATATCATTGATTTTCAAAGATATTGAAGCTGTTTTATTGTGCAATAATGATTTATTATCTTTGCTACATGGCAAAGCAAAAATTTTATGTGGTTTGGAGGGGTCATCAGCCGGGGATTTACACCAGCTGGGATGCTTGCAAAGAGCAGGTTGAAAATTTTGCCGGAGCAAAATACCGGAGTTTTCCCAGTATGGAAATTGCTGAAGCCGCCATGAAAGCCGGACCCGAAGAGAAAAGCGGTCGCGAATACCTTCATCATCTAGATGACGCTGTGAAACCGGCACTGAATAGCATTGCTGTAGATGCAGCTTGTACGGGCAATCCCGGAATTATGGAATATCGCGGCGTTATAACCGATGGCGCTGTTGAATTATTTAAAGTTGGTCCTTTTGAAGATGGGAATAATAATGTGGGAGAATTTTTAGCTTTAGTGCATGGTTTGGCCTGGCTACAGCAAAATAAAAGTGATTTTATCATTTATTCCGATTCTGGAACAGCCATGTCGTGGGTCAGGACAGGAAAAGCGAGAACAAAAATGGCGCGTACAAAGAAAAATGCTAAACTTTTTGAGCTGATTGCTCGTGGAGAAAAATGGCTGGCTTTACATCCAAAAAGAAACGAAATTCGAAAATGGGACACCCAATTATGGGGCGAAATTCCTGCTGATTTTGGACGAAAATAGGTTTCGTTACTCAGTGCTCAGACAAAGAACGATAAAATTAACTGTCATATTGAGCTCGTCGAAATGCGGCAGTTAATTTTATCCTTGAACGCTATTGCCATGTTTCGATAATCATACTTCTCGTCGCTAAGAGGATCTGTCCTGAGCAGAGTCGAAATCCTAAGTTCGTGCGGCTGTAAAACCTTTAAGGTTTGAGCAGCGGCTTTTCATCATTTCGTCGTCCATCGAGCAAAAACCTCTTACTAAGGCGAAGATGGTCACGAAATCGTTGAAAAAGCAGTTCAGCCAACGACTCCATGACGACCATATCTATATTTCAGTGTCTGGTCGACGATGGAGTGATGG
>JAFGWG010000182.1 GCA_016937255.1 Bacteroidales bacterium | reverse complement strand
TTTACATGTTGCACATGCTTTCGGTCGGTGGCAAAACTCTTGCGCAGGGCACCGCGAGAGATGTCTGTGCAAATGCGAGTGACTTGTTCTTGGGTGAGTAGGGCGACCTTTTTGGTCTTGATATAGTTCGTGCACCCCCGCGCATAGGTCACATTTGGTGGCATGGGTGTTTTAAAGGTGCTATCGCCAATGAAGACCACAACGGAGTGTATTACATTAGAATCGAGCCCTAGCAGGCTCCCTAGGGTCTGGGTGTGCTTGTAGTTTTGGCGCAAGGGATTTTGGAACTTGTGACTGACTTTGAAGATTTTTTGTGTCCATGTTTCTTGATATTCGCCTCCATAGATCCAGCCCTTCAGGTTCTTAGTTTCTACCACGAAAATTCCATAGCAAGAAACCACAATGTGGTCGATTTGAGTGGTGCCATTATCTGTGGGCAGAGTGATGTTGTGCAGTACCGTATAACGGTCTTTGGGGAGGAATAGTTTGAATAGGAGTGCGATTTGGAATTCGCCCCACTTGCCCTTGAACCACGGGGATTTGAGGAGTGCGGAAAGAATAAGAAGAAGAGCAAATAGTATAAAAATCGACATCATGGTTTTAATCTAGCAGAATTAGAGTCCATTGTCTTTCACTAAATTGTCAAAAAATTAAATAGAGACACTATATTGGTAAAAGTTCTTATAGTCATTGATCTAATACTTCGTTAAAGATCACTTTTTATAAATTTAAAATTATAGCTATTATCAAAGTTCATTCTCATAATGTATTCGTCTTCACCTATATAATTAAAGATGCTATCAGAGAATCCCCACCCTCCCGAGTCCCTCGCCATTTTTAAAACACTAGAAAGGGGATAAAATGTATGCTTATACTCACCAGCCCTTCTCAATTTTTGATCTAAGTCAATTAATTCCGTCGTGTCACAAATCATTAAATAACCTCGTCCTTTAACGAATCTATTTGCAGATTCAATTCGTCCAGTAAAACTTGCTATTTCGCACTTTTTACTGATTCTATTACACGCCCGAAATAAAATCGGCCTTGTATTTGGTAAATAATTTCTCAAAACGATATCCCATACATCAAACAACGACTTCCCTTTTTCGTTAGGGCCAGTTAGAATCCAATTACCAATAAAACGTCTCGTTTGTTCCATTATTGTCGCTTGTTTCTCTAAAATATCTATCAGGTTGTGAGCTATTTCATTTTTCTGATTATTTGGTACACGATACAAATGTTTGTCATTCATATATTTTTCCATATTTTTAAAAGGTCTAGATAGCATTCAGTTATTCTGCAGCCTTTTATCCTTGATTCTAGCAGAAAACATAAACAATATTATGTTCTAACTCAGTAGATATCTGAGATGACTTATCTTGCGTTATTAACATTTAGATAACCTGTGTCGCATTATATTTCAGAGAGCGAGAGCCAAGGCGAAACGGATTATCATTTAGCTATGAGAAGATAATTACATTCGAGAGAAATGGGAAGACATGCAATGAGGCCAGAATGAGGAACGTACGGATACGCTTTTTCTGAGGCTTTGCAAAGCAAAACCCAAAGAGAACTCGCAGCTATACGTATGGCATTCGCGCTTGCGCGAATCCTAGGCCGAATTGCTGCCTTGAGGGATGGACTACGACGAGAGTACCATCAGGTTCATCGTCTATTTACAAGTTGCCTTTAATCATTTGCGACATTTGCTTCACTATCCATATTTTGATCAATATCGTTTTTAATTTTTTTAAGCTGATATACTTTCATTTCATCTTCAATATTTTGGATTTTAACTTGCCATTTATTAAAACCATAAATAGCAACCATTATTCCTATCGATAAAATCACACCAAGAGCAATTGTATAAAAATTATCATTTGAAACTGTAATTTCAACATCCATTTTTAATGTTCTCAGCTTCAAACTATCTGCACTATTTAGTGTACTTCTTTCTTCCAAATCAGCTCTTTTCATCTGCGCTTCAATAATTCGCGCATTTCTCATATTATTATTATAGACCAAAGCGCCAAGACAAAATATTATTAACGACAAACCAAATATTGCATAAAACTTATACAAACTGTCTGTTGGCATTATCATCTTTTCATTCATCTTCACTCCATTTTTTCAAATTCATATTTCAGAATATTTACCCTTCTATCTCGATTATATCAATCAACCGTTCTTACCATATTATCATCGAACGCATATGCCGGTGAAATGTGGTTCTACCCAACAAACCACATGTTGCTCAAATGACACAGATCATGGCTCTATAACTTATTTGTTATCTTTTCTTGTGAATCAATAAATCAGAACCCTGATTTCTGGGAATACCTCTCATTTTGTCGATGGCTGGTTGTTTGGAAATCCAGAGTCCTTGATGACTCTGGTTGACATGTATTAAGGTGTATATTCTGTTCCGTTGCATTTAGGACAAGGTGGCAAAGTATCTGAGTGATCGTCTAGTAGAACTTTTTGTCCACACTTTTTACAGGTGTATGTTCCTTTGCCGGGTTTTTCTCCAGTAGATGACATGGCATCCTCCTATATTTGGTTTAACTTATCCAAAAACTTAGGAGAAAGTATCCAGAATTGCAAACAGATTATACGCAGATAGCGCGTATCAGCAATTATTTGTATGATTTGAGAGTTGTTTTAAGCTGTTCAATGGCTTTGGTGCGCAATTCGGGTGGATTTAAAACTTCAGCCAGAGAGCCCCAGCGAAAGATATCCATCAACAATTCCGTGTCATTACTGTAGGGTATTTCCAATTGTAATTCATTTTGCTCAGATTTGACAATTCTTTGTTTTGGATGCCATTTTTCTTGCGCCATTTCTTCTGCAGCGATGCCACTAAAACGAATCA
>JAFGWG010000027.1 GCA_016937255.1 Bacteroidales bacterium | reverse complement strand
GAGGAACAGTAAACATTGAAACAATTAAAAAAAGAAAACAGACAGCCTAAAACTGAAAGTAAATAAAGGGTTGTACGTTTGCGTTAAAAACTTGTCAGACGCCTCAAAGGTCGTCTGACAGTTTGATAATGTGAAGCCATATCTTGAATATGGCAGATTAATAGTCAATTCTATTTATTTCGAGATCATTAAGGTATTTCTCATGACAATACATGAAGTTTTCAATATTATCAAACCAAGAGATAATTTCTTTAGTGTTTAACCATGTATTACTCTTATTCTCAATAATGGAATTATAAGAAGAAAATTCCCATTCAATTGGCGAATCTACAAAGCTATGTTTTACAGGGTTGCAATGAATATAGATTGCAGTGGTTAATAGTTGTTCGTTGTTTTCAATCAATAGTCGCTTAAACCTTGGCTGAAAGAGGGAACCCCATTTGTTGTATGTTTTATTAAAAGAGTTTGTATATGAGGTAAAGAAACTTTTAAACGCTCTTGATAATTGATTGGAGTTATATTGATCTGATTCATTAACTCGAATTAGAAAATGAAAATGATTTGGCATTAAGCAATAAGCAAAAGTATCTACATAAATACTCAAGAAGGCTTCAAATTTTTTGAGGAAATATAAGTAGTTTTTATCTTCAATGAAAATATTCTCTTTGCCAAAGGCATGATTGAATACATGATAGTATTTGCCGCTATCAAGTTTAGATCTATACTTTGTCATGCATAAAGTTTGGATAAAGATAATAAAAACTGTTTTTACATGTCAGACGCCTCAAAGGTCATCTGACAGATCGATGAAAGAGACAAGTTTCTCGTAAAATAGATAACCAAAGTTGTTTTTACATGTCAGACGCCTTAAAGGTCGTCTGACAGTTTGATGAATGAAGTTTCATGTCCAAACCAATAAACCTCTTCAAGGTTATTGATAAGTTGCTATAGTTTAATTAATACGTTGATAAATTGCCGCAACTGTCTGACATCCTTCTAGGTGTCAGACAAGTTTTTCGTAAAAAATATTTTCACATGTTAGACGCCTCAAAGGTCGTCTGAAAGTTCAATAGAGACAGCCTAAAACTGAAAGTAAATAAAGGGTTGTACGTTTGCGCTTTTCAATTGTATTATTAATTGAAACAATACAATAAAAGCAAGTGCTTTCAAAATGAAGTGACTGTTGATGTATAGCTTTTCCATTTTGGGAAAGAGTTTAGAAGGAATTGCATGTATGGCAAATCCTACCAGAAGCACAATAACAAAGAGTTGGCGCACACTCCAAAATGGCTGTAAATAAGCCCAATCCATTTCGTTGAAAACCCGAGTAATCATAAGCCAGGCTGTCTTAAAGTCTTTTGCCCGAAAGAATATCCAGAGAAATATCACAAAATGGAAGGTTACAAACCATGAAATAATAGTTCGAAAGATCGATTTTGGAAGATGTGGCGATATGTATTTTGTCCACATTTTGTCAAAAGCAAGACCTAATCCATGCAGACCGCCCCAAACTACAAATTTCCATGAGGCTCCATGCCAAAGTCCTCCCAATAACATTGTAATAAATAGGTTAATATAGGTGCGGTATTTCCCTTTCCGATTTCCACCCAATGGAATATAAAGATAATCGCGCAGCCACGATGAAAGACTAATGTGCCACCGCCGCCAGAAATCAGTGATACTGGTCGCTTGATAGGGCTTATTGAAGTTAATGCCTAAATCAAAGCCCATCATCAGTCCTATACCAATGGCAATATCTGAATACCCACTAAAATCACAATATATTTGAAGGGTATATCCATAAATAGCCATAAGGTTTTCAAAACCGGAGTAATTTCCAGGATTGGCAAAAATAATATCATTGTATTGGGCTATATAGTCAGCTAAAACAGCTTTTTTAAATAAACCCATCATGATTAGGAAAAACCCTCGTTGTATATCTACTTTATCAAGTTTGATTTTTGACTTTAACTGGGGCAAAAACAGACTGGCACGAACTATTGGCCCTGCCACCAATTGTGGAAAGAACGAAATATAAAAGGCGTAGTTCAGAAAATCTTTTTCTGGGGCAACATCTCCTCGATATACATCAATGACATAGCTTAATAACTGGAAAGTATAGAAAGAAATTCCAACCGGAAGAAAAATATCTGCTGCTCCAATTTCGCGTCCCGACAGAGCATTTACAGATTCAATGAAAAAGTTGGTGTATTTATAATATGCAAGAAATCCCAATGCCGCAGTAACAGTAACGCCAAGCATTATTTTCTTTTGCCGCTTATCTTTCATGCCATGCATGATGCGGGTAAGAATATATACCAGAATTAGTGTAGCAATTAGTAAAAGAACAAATACACCACTTGATTTATAATAGAAAAAGAGACTGAAGCCAAGTAAAAATATCGTTCTAGATAAATTGTTTCTATAAATGGCAGCATAGACCGATAAAACGATAATGAAATATAAGAGAAATTGCCCGCTATTGAAGAGCAGAGGAGCTTTGGCATTGAAGCCAAGAAGTGTTTCCCATATATTTGACCATATCATTCGCCGGGAGGTTTTGGTTGAATAATTTCGGTCGTAGGCACCTTATAGGTAAAAGTATCTGGCATTTCCATAACCACCTTATACAGGGCATCGTTATACATAAATTTTGCAATAGAATCCATCCATTTATATGCCGATTCACGTGTCGGATGTGCACCGTCTTTGGTTCTTTCGTAAGACAAATCTTTGGATGGGAAATATCTTTTCCGCCCAACGTTGCGAACAATTAAGTCGTTGATGCCCGTGTCATCTTTCCAGTTTGGAGGTCCAACCCAGATATAGGGGAGGTCTTTCATTTCACCCAGAATATGCTTTACATATTTTTGACGCTCACTTATTATGTCTTTGATAAACAGCTCGTTGGCACCTAATACCAAAATGATATAGGTGGGTTCGTGCTTTTTAATATAATGCGTAATGGTATCGCATTGGCCATACCACAGCGTTGAAGAGCTGTACCAAATTACAGTGTTCATAGTATGTCCGTTATGTCTGCAATAATCATTAAGACGAATGCGAAGAAACTCCAGCATGGAGTCGCCAATCAATAGAAATCGCTGAGAAGCAGTATCGGGCTCACTTTGAACATCATCGCGTAGTGTTGAATCGGCAAAAACAGCAGTGGGCAATACTTCGGGATAGAAAAACTGCTTAATTTTCGTGTCTTTAAGCTCAAGTTGTCCAATCTTAATTTGTACTCCTGTAAAGCTTAATAACGTAAAAAACCCTAGTACTCCAATCAGGAGAAACAAAAAGTAAAAATAAGTGCGTGGTGTTTTATTCTGTTCTGCCAAAACCAAAAATTTTATGCAAACCTACATCAAATTTATCAAATAAATAGCTTCGCCGCTATTCAATTTGTACACCGCAAATTGTTTGAAAACTAAAAATATTGATTATTAGTATCCTGTCTTCCAGTTGGAAAAAAGCCAATGAATATTATCGTGATTCTGATACACACGATCCCAGCATAAATGCCCGAGATCATCAAAAAGAATTATTTCTGCATTGCCTCCGTTTAATCTTATGGCATTCACCATATTAATGCTTCTTGCAGGAAGAACAAGGTGGTCGAGTTTGCCATGAAATGCGCGAATGGGAATATGTGCAATTAGACCGGCTTTGCTTTCATCTCCCCCACCACATACCGGCATTGCTGCTGCAAAGAAATCTGGACGTCTGCAAATTGCATCCCATGTGCCGAATCCGCCCATGCTTAGTCCTGTAATATAAATTTGTTGCGGATCTACATTATATTCTTCTATTAATGAATCCATTAACTCAAAACTCTCTTGCAAGGGGATAGAAATTCTGGGAGGCATTTTACTCGAAGCTTTTGTCCAATCAACTTCCGTCCACCGAGCCGATTCAGGACATTGTGGCGCGAGGAGAATGAAATTATATTCACCACGAATATCTTCAGCCATAAATTCTTTAACACCATGCGTTAATTGAAGCTCATTATCAGTTCCACGCTCCCCGGCACCATGTAAAAAAAGCACAAATGCAGGTTTTTGGTCAGGTAAAATCTGTGCGGGTATGTATAAGCGATATGGAAGTGTTCCAAGTGAGTCTGAATACGATTCTTTGCTTAGGAGGTTTTTCCACTCATCATTTTGACCAGAAAGGCCGTGAAATGTTAATACCGCAATACAAAAGATTAAGAATTTCTTCATTGTTTCGTTTTCGTTGTGTAAAGGTGCAAATTTTTTGCCAAATCTTCTCCAGATTCCGTATTTTAGCTAAAATTTTCAGCATGAAGAAGTCTGTACGTCGGGTTATTCGCATCAGTATTTGGTCTGTTTCATCCATAATTTTACTGATTCTTGCCTATTTTATCACTGTGATTGCTATTGCAACGTCAAATGATTACAAACCACCAATGAGTGATACTCTTAACATTGTAGAAGGGAATAATCAGTTTCTTTTTCCCGATGAAGAGGTTTCTATCATTACATGGAATATTGGCTATTGCGGATTGGGTCAGGAAATGGACTTTTTCTATGAAGGTGGAAAAAATATGGGCCCCAATAAAGAATTGTATCAGCAATACATTAATAGTGTTTTCAAAATGGTTTCAGGAATGGATAGTGTTGATTTTGTTTTGCTTCAGGAAGTTGATTTTGGTGCAAAACGAACCTACAACGATCATCAGGATTCTGTTTTTATGAAAGCCTTATCTGAGTTTTCTTTTGCATCGGCGGCCAATTATAAAGTACCCTATATCCCGTTCCCTATTTTTAATCCTATGGGTCGGGTAAATTCCGGCGTGATGTCTTTTTCACGCTTCATTCCCGATTACGCCGCCCGTATTCAGTATCCTGGTTCCTACGAATGGCCAATGAAAGTGTTTTTCCTCGATCGTTGCTTTATCATTATGAAATTTGACTTGGAAAATGGGAAAGAATTCATTCTCGTAAACACCCACAATTCAGCGTATAGCGATGCTGCAGATATTCGCTTAACCGAAATGCAATTTCTTAAATCTTTTTTACTCGATTGGGCTAGTAGAGGCAATTATGTTATGGTGGGAGGCGATTGGAATGCAAACCCTCCGGGTTTTGATACCTTGGCCATAAACAATGGCGACAAAGTTTATTTTGCCGGTCAATCGGTTGATTCTGATTTCATGCCCCAAGGCTGGCAATGGGTTTACGATCCTTCTATGCCTACAAATCGCGACGTAGCTAGCCCATATTTCAAGGGACAGACCAAAACGACACTGATCGACTATTTTTTATGTTCCCCAAATATTGAGGTGCATAAGGTTAAAACATTGGATGAGGGGTTTGCTGTTTCCGATCATAATCCAGTATACTTAAATGTTACTTTCCTTCCTGATACTCCATGCTGCGATTCTGTGGCGGTGTATGAGTTTATGAAAGAGGAAATGAAAAAGAAGAAAAAGAAATAGTATGCGGGCAGTTATTCAGCGGGTCTTAAAAGCATCGGTATCTGTGCATGGAAATATTCATTCCGAAACCAAAGCAGGTATGATGATTTTGCTTGGCGTGGAAGTAGATGATACCGATGAGGATATGGAATGGTTAGCTGGAAAAATTGCCCGATTACGCATTTTTGATGATGAAGAAGGCGTAATGAATAAAGATATTATTGAAGTTTCTGGAGAAATCATGTTGGTCAGTCAGTTTACACTCCTGGCAAGCACAAAAAAGGGAAACAGACCATCTTATATTAAAGCAGCCCGTCCTGAACTAGCTGTTCTGATGTATGAAAAAATGCGCAACACTTTAGCAAAGATGACCCAAAGACCTGTAAAAACAGGCGTTTTTGGCGAAGAAATGCAGATTGAATTGATTAACAACGGACCGGTAACCATTATTATCGATTCAAAAAACAGGGAATAATGACTTTACAGGAATTGCAACAGCGGGTTGATGATTGGATAAAGGACAAGGGCGTTCGATATTTTAATGAGCTTACCAATACTGCAGTTTTAATGGAAGAAGTGGGCGAATTTGCCCGTATTATGGCTCGAGAATATGGAGAGCAGTCATTTAAAAACTCTGATCTAAAATATGATAAAGCCGATGAGCTTGCCGATATTATTTTCGTATTAGTTTGTCTGGCCAATCAAATGAATATTGATTTGGAATCAGCAGTTTTGAAAAATATCGATAAAAAAAGCAATCGTGATGCAGAGCGTCATCACAATAATCCCAAGTTGAAGTAAAATGCAAACACTGCAAGGCAAAGTGATAAAATCTACCGGACGCTGGTACATAGTACAAAGCGGAGAAGACCTTTATCAGTGCAGTTTACGCGGGAATTTTAGACTGAAAGGTTTACGTACTACAAATCCTTTGGCTGTGGGCGATAATGTTGAGTTTACATTGGACGAAGGTGATAATACTGGTCTAATTCAGTCGGTAGAGGAACGAAAAAATGTAATCATCCGCAAGGCGACCAATTTGTCGAAATCATCTCATCTTTTAGCAGCAAACTTAGATCTGGCTTTAATTGTGGTTACGCCAATCTTTCCACGTACATCCACAGGATTTATCGATCGTTTTCTTATTACAGCTGAGGCGTATCATATTCCTGCGCTTATTGTTTTGAATAAAATGGATATTCTTTATGGAGAGCTGGAAGAACATGTGTTGTATTATGATGAATTATATCAAGCTGCAGGATACGAAGTTCGTAAAGTCTCTGCTTTGGAAGGAGATGGAATTGATGAATTAAGAGAAGAACTTAGAGGCAAAGTCACTTTGTTTTCTGGTCATAGTGGAGTCGGAAAATCTGCATTAATCAATGCGTTGGATACAAATCGACAGATAAAAACCGGTGATATTTCACATTATCATCTGAAAGGCAAACACACCACTACTTTTGCCGAAATGCATCCTTTTTCCTTTGGCGGATATCTTATTGACACGCCTGGAATTAAAGAATTTGGGGTGGTTGATTTCGAAGCATGGGAGCTTGGTCATTGGTTTCCCGATTTTAAAGAATTTATTCCGCATTGCAAATTCAAAAACTGCACCCATGTAGGCGAACCCGTTTGTGCTGTGCGTAAAGCGACGGAAGAAGGTGAAATTCACCCTGAGCGCTACAAAAATTATCTGAGTATTTTACGCAATGTGGAAGATGGGGATTGATTAGCAAATTTGCTTGAAAGGCAATTGATAATCTGCTAATCAACAAATCAGCTAATCAAATCATTCATAATTCAAAATGATTTCTTACATTTGCAGTCCCGTTGAGCCCGAGTGGCGGAATTGGTAGACGCGTTGGTCTCAAAAACCAATGAGGTAACACTCGTGCCGGTTCGATCCCGGCCTCGGGTACAAAAAGCAGCGTGAGTGTGAGCAAGAGTGCGAACCCACGCTGCTTTTTCCTTCACAATCAAACTGTTGCTATGTTCGATTTTGAAAAACTAGATGTATATCAAAAAGCAAAAGCGTTTTATTCGAAAACGAAGCTATTTCTTAAAGAATCAAAGATTGATAGTATTTCAAGAGATCAATTGCAGCGGGCATCATTTAGTATTGTTCTGAATATTGCAGAAGGAACCGGTCGGTTTACACCTGCAGATAAAAGTCATTTTTATGTTACTGCAAGAAGCTCATTGTTTGAATGTATTGCAGCATTAGATACACTTCATGATGAAAATCTTATAGCTGATCAGAAATTCAACGAGTTTTATTCTGACGCTGAAGATTTGTCAAAAATTCTATTTGCAATGATTAAAGGATTAGGAAGAAATCCAAAAAGCAATTATTAGAGCGAGAGCGAACAGTTTCACTCTGTTTTTATTCACTCTCACTTCCGAAAACTTTCGGGACACACTCAATATACTTTATATGTTTGACTTTGAAAAACTTGATATTTATTATCGGGCAAAGCAGTTTTTGAATTCTAATAATTTTATTCCGAACTTAGGTTATTAATATTCATCATTCCTGGTCGAGCTGTAATCTGCGACTCTGTCTACATATTCAATAGGGTCTGTGGTGAAAAAAACATGATAGTCTTGGATCTCATACATAGTTGTATTGTAATTATCTATTTTACTTGTGGTTGTTAAAAAATGTGCCCGATAAAGTGTTTTCGGGTTTTTTCTGTTTTTAATTCTGTCTTGTATTTCAGTAATCTCCTGTTTGCATTTTGCCAATTCATCTCGATTGGATTCTTCTAAATTGAAAAGACTGTCAAATGCAATGTCTTCCTCTGTACGGGGTGCAGTTAAACCCTTGAAATCCCAATTAAGATTTCTGAGAATCATACTGTCAATGGTGTTTTCTGTTGCTGAATCCATTTCGTTAAAGGATAAAGTAATGTCTTTATATCCTTGATCTTCAAGAAAATGAGTGTATGACTCCGTCATTTTTTTCTGAATTTCTTCTTCACTTTTTTTGGAATTGCAGGAGTAAAATACAAATGCAGATAATACTGAAAGAATTAAAATGGATTTTTTCATGGTTGATTTTTTACAAAAATAGGAATCATTTTGTATTAAATGAATTTAATGATAATAATTAATTCTTGCGTCGTCAAAAACAAACAACTTATGTGAGATAGAGTTCTAAAAAAGAAATTACCTATTATTCTACCAATCCCGATTTTACAATCTTCACTTTCTTATCTACTCCAATTCCGTAAATGCGTAGGAGGTAAATTCCATCATTCATGTCTGAGGTAGTGATATCTTTACTTCCACCCGCGCTTAGCTTAAAATTAGACACTGTTTTCACAATTCGACCTTGCATATCGTAGATATCAATTTGCAATGGATATAAAATATCAAGCATGGTGCTAATGTGAAGACTATTATTAAACACGGTGTTTATTTCAATGCCTTGTTCAGGGTTTTCGCTAATTACAGAAAGAATCTGAGAATAGGAATAATCGCCATTAAAATCAATTTGTTTAATGCGATAATAGGTAGTTCCCGACATTAATTCGTCATCCAGCCATGAATAATATTGAGGCACCGTTGTATTTCCCGCTCCGGGTGTAATGTGTGTCGTATGAAAGTTCACTTCGTCAGTACTTTTTTCCACTTCAAAACGATCGCAATTGGTTTCAGAAAGGGTTTGCCATTCCAGAAGAACATCATCATGTTGAGACTTAATTTTGAAATAACCCCATTCTACTGGTAGAGGGGAGGTAGGGAAAAGGCTTATTTCTGCATAACATGCATCACTTGGAAATGCCAATGAACCTGGGTTTGCATCAAATGGAATGCACATGACCCTGAAATTCTCATTTGTTGTTCCAAAATTAATTGTACAAGATGTGGTTCCCTGACCAGAAACAATGCAAGGATCGTTGCCATTCGGGCAGGCTGCTTCAATAACCTCCGTAGGTGTACGATCAATTGCTCTCACCATCCATTTATAATATGTTGCCCCAGCTGTAGGTGTAATATTGTACGTGTAATCAGTACTTGGCAGAGGATTAGATTCTCCCGTTATGGTTCCACCGGATAATGCACTAATGCTACAATCGCGACAAAAGACTTTAATTTCGTCTACGCCTTCTACAGGGTTGGTGCAAGAACCACCGCGCTCGAAACGAACTTTAATATTGGCTGCAGAAGGAACCGAGTACGATGCATAATGCCAGAGTCCATCGGGAAAATAATAATTTACGCCTTGTTGAACCCACGTATAGCCTTGCCCCGTTGAAGTGTATAATTCAGGAGCATAATTGGTGTAACCCTCATCAAAAGTATAGTCATAATTTGCTCCTCCTCCACATGGATAAAGAGATTTCCATGCATATTTTACCTGAGCAGAAGCACAAGTGCTTGTATTAAGTTCTTTGGTAATCATTTGAGAACCACCTGTTGTTCCACAAAAATCAAACCCTGTATAAAATCCGGCATAATAGTCGCTCCATGTTCCTGTATGATTTCCCATTCCACTGGCGCCATTATTCCAGAGGTAAACATAGCAGTCGGAAGCAGATTTGCGGCTTTTATATGGCATGACTACTCCAGTTGCGCTATACCATGAATCACTAACAGGTCCGTACCATCTATCTGTTGTAAAATTCTCAGTGTATTGTGTTGCACCAACAATAACCGGGGTTGGAACAGTGGTTGGCCCGCCGTCTGTAATATCAATATTATCTATAGAAATTCTGTATGTGTTTGATGCATTAGGACACCACAGGCAAACAGACATATCTTGTCCACCGCAAATGAAACTCTCAAGCGACATGGATTGTGTAGTACAATTGCCAACCCCTGTGCCGGTATTAGGAGTAATCTCACCCCATTTTACCCAACCATTATTATTTGGGTTGAAATAATCGAAACTACAATAGCCTGTTATATTGTAATATACGCGAATATTTCCGGCAGAGCTACTGGTCCTATAACTGTCAAAAGTGAGTTTTACCCCTTTATTTTGAGGAACACTAAATGTATTGGTCTGAAAACGGGCGTTGCTTGAACTGGTGTAAAAAACATAATCTCCAAACACGCAGGAATATGAGGAGCCATTACTTCGGGAAAAACTGCTATTGCTTCCCATGTCCCATGAAAAACCTGTGAAATCCTGACTCCAAAGTGAAGTTCCGCCACCGCTTCCACTAGCAGTTACAACAATATCGTCAATGGTAAAAGAATATGAACTAGAATTGCTTTTGAATTTTATATTTATGGTTTGCCCGGCGTAGGATGATAAATCAACATTGGTGCTGCCACAGTTGTACATATAGTTTAATGTGGACACTGTTGTATAGGTTCCATAGCAACCACTGGTTGAGACCTGAACCGTAGGATATCCACTAAAAGTCCCAAACTTATAATTAAAACTCAGGGTAATAGTACTGCTTGCCGGAAGTGTAATTGAAGATGTAGTAAAATAACTTGACGTCCCAAATCCCGACCATCCATAACTTGTACATCCTAATGAAGTGTTTGAAGTAGGACTTGAAGAACACCTGTAAGTGCTGCTGATGAATGAAGTATATGACGTCCCGAAATCATAGCTATACAACACCTGTGCATTGGCAAAAAACGGAACAAGTAATAGTGCAAAAAAGAGTGTTTTAATTTTCATACGCGCCCCAATTATTTTCAAACTACTGTAATGTACAAATATACAACAGTTGAGGCAGTGTATGCAAGGCTTTTAACAGAATTTGGGTATCAAATGGTTAACATTATCCAAATAACTTGATAACATCGTTGCCATTTGCTAGAATAAGCAAAGCCATTAATAGGAAGAACCCAATATATTGGGCAATTTCCATTGTTCTGTCTGAAAGTTTTCGTCCTATGATCATTTCTATAATGAGGAACATCACATGGCCTCCGTCTAGCGCAGGAATTGGTAGAATATTCAGAATAGCGAGCATGATACTCAAAAAGGCAGTTAATTTCCAGAAAGCATACCAATCCCATTTACCGGGGAAGATTTTTCCAATGGAAATAAACCCACCAACATTTTCGTATCCTCTAACATTTTTGCTGAAAATGAGCTTCATCTGCTTGAAGTAATCTCCAATTGTGGTAAATGCTTTTTTAGTTCCTGCAGGAATGGCTTGTAAAAAGGTATATTCTCTTGTAGAAGTACCAAAAAGAACATTAAGATCTGTCATTAGAAAGACTTCCATCATTCCTTCATCATTAATCAGAATCTTGGTAAAGATGGTGTCGGTTCCACGCAAAAATGTAGCATCAACTTCTCTGTTGAGATAATTTTCGCTTAGGCTTTGAAATTCATCACGAAATTCTATATGATTGCTGTCTAGCGCAATAAGAACATCTCCTTTTTGTATTCCGGCGTTCAAATTTATCGATGAGGGTGGGATAGAGTCAACAATCATTGGTAAACGGGGGACAATAAGATTGCTTCGCTCTGAATCAATGATTTTTTTTATAAAATCATCGGGAACAGCAAGTGTTTTGTTCTGTCCATCGCGTTTTACAAGAATAGTTTCTGCTTTTTCAAGTAAAATAGTTGGAACAATGTCAAAAAAGTCTTCAATAACAACATCATCAACCATTAGAATCTGATCTCCATTTTGCAAACCACATTCCATGGCCAGGCTGTCAACGGCAATTCCATTTGTAACATTCTCATTTGGAAGATATTGCTCGCCCCAATGCCAAAGCATAATAATATAAATAATGATGGCAAGAATAGCATTTACGGTTACTCCACCAATCATAATGATAAGGCGCTGCCACGTTTTTTTAGATCTAAATTCATCTGGTTTTGGTGGCTGCTTCATGGCTTCTTTGTCCATTGATTCGTCGATCATGCCGGCAATTTTGACATAACCTCCCAATGGGAGCCATCCTAAACCGTATTCTGTATCTCCTTTTTTGAACTTAAAAATGGAAAACCAAGGATTAAAAAAGAGGTAAAATTTTTCGACTCTTGTTTTAAAAATTCGAGCGGCAATATAGTGCCCGAATTCATGTAATAAAACGAGGATGGATAAGCTGAGAAGAAGCTGAGCTATTTTGATGAAAGTTTCCATTATAATCTAAATTTCCTGTAAACAAAAGTTTCTGACCTCATGGTCAATTTGTATTAAATCTTCAACATTTGCGGCTTTTCGCCCGGCAAAGATACTCAAAGATTTTTCAAGTAATTTTTGCATATCATAAAACGATATTTTCTCTTTTAAGAACGCATCGACTGCAATTTCGTTGGCAGCATTTAATACACAAGGCATACCTCCACCGGCTTTCATAACATCATATGCAAACTGTAGGTGTTTAAATGTATCGGGATCTGCTTTTTCAAAGCTCAGCTCGTGAATATTATCTAAGCCACTGTTTTGAAAATCGGCTTTCAGCCTTTCCGGATAAGAAAGTGCATATAAAATGGGCAATCGCATATCGGGTTTACTCATCTGTGCCTTAATAGATCCGTCGATAAATTGCACCATAGAATGTATAATAGATTGAGGGTGAACCAGCACCTCAATTTTATCTGGAGGAAGATTGAAAAGCCAACGGGCTTCAATAATTTCAAAACCCTTGTTCATCATGGTAGCAGAATCGATGGTTATCTTGCTTCCCATTTTCCAAACTGGGTGTGATAGGGCTTCTTGCAGACTTACATTTTTGAGTTGTTCTTTAGAAAAGCCACGAAAAGGACCTCCGCTGGCTGTGAGAATTATTTTTTCCACATCCTTCAGTCGTTCTCCTGATAAACATTGAAAAATGGCAGAATGTTCAGAATCTATAGGTAAAATTGGAACGTTGTATTCTTGAGACAGCTTGCTGATTATTTCACCTGCAATTACCAAAACTTCTTTGTTGGCTAAAGCAAGTTTTCTTTTTGCTTTAATGGCAGAAATAGCCGGAAGAAGTCCTGAAAACCCTACCATGGCCAGCACAACAGTGTCAATACTCTCGTAACCAGCTACTTCTGCAACAGATTTCTCCCCGGCAAAAACTTTAATGGGATGATCTTTCAGCCCTTGTTGAACTTTCTCGTACAAAGCTTCATTGGTAATAACCACAGTATCGGGTATAAATTCAAGTGCCTGTTCAATAAGTAGATCTGCATTGTTGCCAGCAGTTAGAATTTCAGCACTAAATTGTTTAGGGTGGCTTCGGCAGATATCTAATGTTTGTTTACCGATGGATCCTGTGGAACCTAAAATGGCAAGTTTCTGTAGCATTATTCAAGGCTTAGGTGGTTGGCAGGATTTACGGCAACCTGATCAATCCATAGTTCAAAATGGAGGTGAGGACCGTTGGTTTCTTCACCAGTGTTTCCAATTACAGCGACAGGCTCACCAGCTGATACCGATTCGCCTTCTTGCTTGATCAAAACAGAATTGTGCTTATAAACAGAAATAATGTTTGAGGAATGTTGGATTACAATCGTTTTTCCTCCATCTAATGTCCAATCACTAAAAACCACAATGCCGTCGGCAACACTGTGAATAAACGAATCTTTTTCTCCACTAATGTCTATACCGTAATGTTCTTTCGAAGCATCGAATTTATTGACAATTTTGCCCTTTAGCGGAGGTAAAAGAAAACTTGCTTGTTTGTTTTCTGTATTAAATTCAGGGTTGTCTCCGCTATTTGAATATGCTGAGTAATTATCGAGAAGCATAGCAGAATCTAAATTGAGCAGCATGCTGTAAAAAGCATTAAAATATATTTCACGAGCCTGTAATTCTTTTTCAAGGCTATCGGTTTTCAGGGACAATTCAAATAGCATTTGTCTTTCTTCAACATTGCCATAGCCGGGAATGTATTCGCGTAATGGAGTATAGGCAATAAGAATGAAAGCCAGTACAATCATAGATAGAATGCTGAGACTTATAACAGTAAATACATTGAGTCGCGAAAGTCGCATGGCAAAACGCTCTTCGTATGTACTTTCGTTCATGACAATGAGACGGTATTTGTACCGCATCTTGCCAAAAAATCGCTTCATCCTTGATTCTTTCTTCATGATTCAGGCTTGAGTTTGCAAATATACAGCAAATAAGTAAAACGTTGAATGTATAACGTAGAACGTACGGGTTATTGCTAGATTTACAAACTTTCTCTTAAACGATAAATGAGCCTGGAAACATCTCTAACTTCTTCGGCAAAATTATTAAATTCTTCCTGTGCAATAAAACCAAAGTCGAGGGCAACATATAACATGGAACGCACTTCCCCGCATGAACCTTTTGCATAATTGAGGAAGTTCTTAAACTCTGCATTTGACTTGCGCTCAAAACCCTCTGCAATATTATTCATGGTTGATAAAGCAGCACTACAAATCTGATCTATGTAATAGAACTCTTTTTGCTTTCCAAAAACAGAATAGACCTTCCTGTTCATTGCTCTTGCTTTCTGCCAGGCGATTAATTCTTCAAAACTTTTAACTGCCATTTTTTAAGCTAAAATACAAAATAATACTTCGAAAAGGTATTACACTTTCCCGTTCTACGTTTTCCGTTCCCCGTTTTCCGTTTTCCGTTCTACGTTTCCCGTTCTACGTTTCCCGTTCTACGTTCTACGTTTCCCGTTTTACGATTTACGTTTCCCGTTCTACGTTCTACGTTCTACGGCTTATTCTTCCTCCGACAACTCCTTCAACTCTGTTAAAACACTATTCACCTCATCTTCGGTACGCAGAAGTTTATTG
>JAFGWG010000181.1 GCA_016937255.1 Bacteroidales bacterium | reverse complement strand
TACCTGAGCCAGAGATCATATCCATCTTCAGCCACGGAAAACTGTAGCGATACTGTTGCAAGAATTAAGAAGGCCAATATTGATTTCTTTACCATATTGTTTATTTGTTGGTTTAAACATTTATTTTTCCCCTGACAGATGAATCCCTTAACACCAGGGTATGCTTAAGCACTATTGTGCTAAGGTCGGCCTGCCTGACATCCTTAATTTTTCCTATCAGCGATGTGGCCGCTATTTCACCGATATCATGAGCAGGATAATCGACGGTTGTAAGGTTGGGGCTTACAACCTGACTAACCGGTTCATTATTGAAGCCGGCAACGGCGATATCTGAGGGTATTTTTACGCCGGCCTTTTCAAGTTCGACAATTGCCGCGACTGCCGTTGTATCATTCGATGCAAAAAGCCCGTCAGGCATCGGATTCATTCTGAGCATGCTGATGGCTGCTTCCTTCCCTGCCTGAACACTCATATCACTTTCAATCACGAGGCTCTGCAGGAAAGGAATCTTATATGCGGCCAGCGCCTCCCGGTAACCCCTGAACCTTTCCGAATACACATTTCTCTGCATATTGCCCCCCAGATGTAAGATTCGTCTGCAACCCTGTTCTATCAGGTGTTTGGTAACCTCAAAACCGGCTCTGAAATTATCTATGATCACGCTGGTGCAATCACCGCAAATGTCAACCCTGTCAAAAAAGACAACAGGAATATTTTTTTTAAAGAAAATATTGAAATGGTCCATGTTTTTCGTGTCGAATGCAAGCGACACGAGAAGTCCGTCGACCCTGCTGTTGAACAATGTGGAGACTGATAATATTTCTTTCCTCCACGATTCGAGCGACTGACTTATTATAAGGCCATAACCGTTTTCTGAAGTTATCTTTTCAATCCCGGCAATTGCCGTTGCCATGAAGTAACTGTTCAGCCGCGGCACAACCACTCCAATGGTGTTCGTATGTTTCTGACGCAGGTTGCTGGCAAATTTGTTCTGCCTGTATCCCATCTCATTGGCAGCAGTCTGAATTTTTTTTCTTGTCTCCTTTTTTATGTGCGGATGATTCTTCAGGCCCCTGCTTATTGTAGAAGGTGAAAGATTAAGGGCTTTTGCAACATCATATATTGTAACCTCCCTGCTGCTTTTCATATATTCTCTTTTTAATAATAGTAGTGATGGTGGTCAGTTTACTCCGGCGCCGGGTTGTCAATTTGGTCCGGCGCGAGGGGGTCGTTTTCCCCGGCGTCAGATGGTCAGTTTGACCGTTTTTTGCAGTTTCGGCTTGTAACGAATTGTATTTTAAGTCAATTGTCTTAGTCTCAGTGCGAAGAAGCGGCACGGGCTGGAAGGCTCTTTGGCAAAAAAGGCCATAGAATTGGCTTCGTGTGTTTTGCCAATGTGCCTTATAGCACAGGGAAGGTGTGTATTGGCTTGTCATTTTAACAGTTCCTTTAATTTTTCTTCCTCTTTCCCCTGCCCAATCAAATAGCATTCAACTTTATCATTAATGGTATATTCTTCAAATGGTATCTGAGTCTGATATGTTTTAATATTCTTGAGTTGTTTTTGCTCTGTCATAATATCCAATACTTTTTTCTTGTAATTGGTATCAATGTTTCCGAGTAAATGTTCACCTTTACTTTCTATGATGTAAACCAATTCCAAATGTTTGTCATCTGTCTTTTTAGCAGCTATAAAGTCTGGTCGTATTTTATGTAGTTGCCATCCTTGAATTGAATACCATTTTCTGTTAACTCTATTTCTAAACCACCAAAGAATCTTTTCCTGTTTGTCGAGTATGTCGCCAACTTTTCTTTCAAATATATTCATAGCTGTTAATATCCTATCTGCTCTATTATATTCATCTTTCAATGTAGTTTTTTCTTCCTCTGTAGTACAAAAATCTATCTCCACCCAGCTGTCACTATCAGTAATCTTAGCAAATTTTGGGAAGTCCGCTTTATCGTCATATTTATAACCCTCAACTTCATAAAATGCCCGACGCACTGAAATTAAATTTGTTTTTCCTGAATTGTTTTCACCAACGTATTATTTAAAATCCTTGCAATCAATAATTTGATGGACTATTGAGCGAAAATTATGCATCGTGATTTTCTGTATTTTCATTTACCTTTCTTTTTATATTTCAACTGTTTCTCAGCAACCTTTAATGCTTCAAGTGCAAATTCTTCTTCTTCCAATTCGTAAAGCACTTTCTCACTTAAAAAATCAATAACCAGTTTATCTGAATTCGTTTTATATAGTTCAGCTAATTTTAATACTGATTCCTTTGAGAATCTGCGTTCTCCTCGTTCCATCTTGCTTAGAATGGCCACATCAACATCAATGGCTACAGCAGCTTTTCGTAATGAAAATCCTGCTTTTTCTCTTAATTCCCTTAATTTCAGTCCTACTGTTGACATATAATGTGTTGACTAATATTGTCAAAGGTATTAATATTTCTTTTATTGAGCAGAATAGATTTCTAAATATTTATCAACATTTCATTATCATCAGGTGGGTCAGCAAGAAAAGCATGTGTGTTCCATTTTATCCTTTCTCTTAATATGGAGCAAATTTTAATTGTCATACAGAAATTGCTGTTGTCTCGGCTTGCGTGTAACTATGTTGCAGCAGTAGCCAGAAAATATATCCTTAAAACATGCACAGTCTAACTTAACTAATAGAATCAATAATCGATATAAAATACAATCGATTGCAAATATGTATTTATTTAATTAATTTTGACAAAAAAGGAAGTCAAGAAAAATAAATTTTAAAGAAAATGAAGAATATTACGATTAAAAGTTCACTATAAAGATTTCATCAAATGCCCATCAGAATACATATTAAAAAATTGTACTTTATTCTTTATATCTTTTTTACTATTATCCGCACTGCATTTGGTCAGATACGTGAGATGGAAACGATATTTCCACAAGATATTAAGATCGCATTAGCTGAATATCCTTTTGAGGAGAAAATAGAATCTTTCCTTGCTGATCAGGATAAATACAAAAAATTCCAATCTTCAGGCATTAGCGGGAAAGATTATCTTAATATGATCGATGCACAGATAAAAGAGTTTTATTTTCTTCAAGACAGTGCAACAGGTGCTATAATAGATCCCGTTTATAAGATAGAGTGGCAATACTCCACACCATGTTATGCATTGTCAATTGCTTTATTAACAAGAGCTGGACATCTTAACGATATTAAATTGCTGAATAGCGGAGTTAAAGCACTTGACTGGTCAATAAATGCCATGTACAATAATTCTACTGCTCAAAATCACGGAGAGTTCTACATCCAGCCTGTTTTACTTGCAATGAATATGTACAAAGATTACGTTCCCGGACTTACAATGAAAACATGGAGAGAAAAGATTTTGTCCATTGACCCATATATTCTTTACAAAGATAATCTCAGGCGAAAAAAATCATGTTACAATCATAATGTAGTAGCTCTTGCAGGAGAATTTCTAAGGATGAAAGAAGGGTTATGCAGAGACCCTGAATTCTTTGAAAAACATCTTGAGCATCACAAGCAGTATATGAGTGAATATGGAATGTATATTGATAATCCGACAAATCCCCCAATCATCTATGATGAATTCACAAGGCAATTTCTCACTACAATACTTGCAGAAGGATATAATGGCAATTATTATGATTTTTATGCTCAAAAACTACTGAATGGTGCATGGACTTCATTATTTATGCAATCACCATACGGGGAAGTACCGACTGGAGGTAGAAGTGCCCAGCATATATGGAATGAAGCCTCTGCAATGGTTACTTATGAGATATATGCAACCCAGTATGCAGCAATAGGTAAATTTAAGGAAGCAGGAGCATTTAAAAGAGCAGCCCACCTATCTTTTAAGAGCATTATGCGGTGGAAAAGACCTGATGGTACAGGTTTTATCGTTAAAAATCGGTTCCCGATTGAGGCCATGCATGGATATGAAAGCTATTCAGCCCAGTCTCAATATAATCTTCTTGCCTGCTGGCTCGTAGCAATAGCGTACCTTTACTCAGATGACTCTATTACTGAATTGCCAGCACCTGCTGAGGTGGGCGGTTTCGTAATCCCGATCCATGATGTATTCCATAAGGTCTTTGCTAATGCCGCAGGTAACTATATCGAATATGAGCTTAGCGGAGACCCAAGATACAATGCAACTGGTTTAATAAGGATCCATCTTAAGGGATCAAATCCACAGCTTGGCCCTTCGGATGCTATTCCACGCATCTGGGATAACAAGATGAAAAAAGATCTTGGGGGCGAATTGTATTCGGTAGGGCCAGCTTGGTTCGATACTACGAATATAGAACATAGATTAGCTGAATACACAAATATAAGTTACCCGGGGCCATCACTGTTTTCAGCATATAAATCATCTATACTGCCTGAAATAAATCTACGACTCATCTACCAGAAGCCTGAGAAGGTGAAATTTGAGATTATTTATAAAGGCGAATTTTCGGGGGTACAAAGGATCAGCCAGAAAATTAGTATTACAAAAAAAGACATAATTATTGAAGATTTTCTATCTGGCAAATTGAATTCCATGAGAGTCTACTATCCTATGTTAATCGATGATGGCTTGGAAAAAACGAGAGTTGAGATTAAGAAAACCGGGTTGTATCTACACGCACGCGATGGGCGTATCTGGTTTAGAATTTTATCACCTAACAACTGCAATATAGAAAGAAGCGGTAAGGTATATTCCTACAGAAATGGGTTTGCTGAACCGGCTTTCTTCAACGTAAAAGGCCACAGGGCAAAATACAAAATAAGTATCAAATAGATTCCACCATAATACCCATATTTTATTATAAATGCCCACTAGTGTCCCATTAAATATCGTTGTTACTAAACAAGTTAGGAAAATCATCAACTGGGACGGGAATTGATGTTTTGCTAAAGAGTTCATTTAGAGGCACTTTCTCAAAAGGAGTTATGCCACATAATTGAGAAAATGAATATAATGATTGTTCAATTTTATATCTTTTTTTAGCGATAGCGATGATAAGGTACATGCATAATGCAATCCAGATTTGGCAAAAAACAGCATTTTGGCTTGTGCCATAAAAAGATTTGATTTTAAGATGCTGCTTAATCCACTTATAGAACAACTCAACCTGCCAACGCTCCCTGTAAAGTTCAGAGATAGTAAGAGCATCGAACTCAGTATTATTGGTTATGAACCTGTAAACAACACTTGTGGAGAAGTCCTCATATACAACCATTCTGAAGGGTTCGGGGTATTCTCTGGAAGATTTGTAACCAGTCAGACTTATCATTTGATCACTTATTACACCGGCTTCCAGATCGGTTGGACTAGAACTTTCAACAACAAATTGCATGTTGTCTTTGGCCCTTGTTACGAAGAATGCTCTTTTTACATGGATAAGATTGAACAGGCGATAGAAATCAACGTACCCTTTATCCATCACGTAAATAGCAGCGGGCTCGATGTACAAATTATCCAGCAGTCTAACATCGTGAATGGAAGCCTCTGTCAGATATACATAGACAGGGAGATTGCACCTGAGATCCAGCAAAGTATGCATTTTGACACCACCTTTACCTTTCCTGAAAGTAGCCCATGGGCACAGTTTCAGGCACAGGCTTATTGTACTACTGTCAAAGGCATAAACAAGGTTGTCAATATCAAGCCTGAAGCTATTGTCAGACTGATACATTGGACGGGCAATATCTACAAGCACACGGGCAAAATCAGCGTATATTCTCCAGTTGCGAAGTTCGTTAGCTTTGGCAAGAG
>JAFGWG010000026.1 GCA_016937255.1 Bacteroidales bacterium | reverse complement strand
CAACGCAATAAGACGCACTCAGATCAGCCGTGCGTATTTATTGGTGCGGCTGATGCAGAGAGGTCTCATTGCTTTATCATCGCACCAGCGTCACATTCCCCCTTTTCACCACAGTTTCCCCATTAAGCAAAACAGCTTCCACGTAATAGACATACACGCCAACCGGAGCGTCTTCACCGTGGTATGTTCCGTTCCAACCGCAACAATTGCTGCCGTGGCCGATCTCATTGCATTTGCAGTTGTGCACTTCTTCGCCCCAGCGATTATAAACAATGAAATTCTTTATTTCGGAAATGCCTTCGCCACGAACCCAGAAAATATCATTGTTTCCGTCTCCGTTGGGGCTGAAAATATTCGGGATATAGAGCGGGTCTGCGCAATCGCTTACATATACAAAAGCCGTATCATAACTTTCATCAAACTTAAAGTCTTTTTGGTGAAGCACATAGTACGTACTGTTTTCCGGCGAAACCGTGATCTGTGCTGTAGTATCTATTAAATTTCCTTCGGCATCGTACCACCAATACAAATATTGAGAGCGATAGGGAGAGCCGAGAACTAGAGATTCGCCTTCGCAGAGCATTTGGTCACCACCCGCATCGGCTGCATAAACCGGGGCATCGGCGGGGTAGATGGCTACGTCGTCAAAATAGTAAACAATAGCTCTTTTGTTACTTCCGCTACCTGAATAGATAGTATCAAGTTCACTAGTGTTACAAAAATTACCAAGACAAAAATATTGCGTTGTATCAGAAGCTATAAAACTAGTATATATTTTTTGCCAATTTTCTTTTTCCAATACATAATCATTGAGTTCTATTTGTGGAGTATATGGTAAATAAGATGCATTTGTATCAATTAGATGATCGCTAAAAAACACACCAAGTTTACTATATGAGTAATAACAATCATCAGCCAGAGAGACCCTGATAGATATAATATAATTCACTCCGGGAATTAAAGGATCTGCTAATTCTCCTTGAAGGTATTCACGAAAATTTGGTGCTATAGAGTCAAATCCAAAAACACCAGTGAAACCTTCACCAGTTGCAGGAAATTGATATCCAAAACCAACGTTAGGAATATAAACTGAAACATTAGGATTGCAAATATAACATGTATTCCAATAACCCCAGTCCGCATTCAAATAATCAATATTCGGAGAACTCCAATTGCATAACATAAGCATCTTTGGAATTCCTGGTGGATATGTACAACAATTTGAATTAATTTCTTCAAAACTGGGGTTCAAAACAAGATTTTGCGCAAATGCTGAATTTGCCAGAAAAAAGATAATAAATATGAAATACCACTTTTTCATAAAGAAAAAAATAAAGGGGTACACATTGTGTACCCCAAAAATACGAAATTAATGAGTTATTTGCAATAAGCCCCTTACAGTTTCTCCACTGGCCCCTTTAATTTCATATAGAACCAGTTGAGCTGAAATTGAGCTTATGTTTACGGTATTGATATCTTCATTCAATTCCTGAACCAGTAATACCTGACCAAGAGAAGAATACAGTGTGATAGAGGCAGGCAATGCAATATCGGTTTCCACAGTGAGTTGCGTTGAAGCCGGGTTAGGATAAATATTGGCAGTGAATGTATTCACGGCATTGGTCATACTTTTTCCGGGTGCTTCCACATTTTCATATTCGCACTCGTTGAAATAATCGGTGGTGTCACCAACCAGCTTCAGAACAATTCGGCTTATGTACACGTTTTCGCCATATTCAAACGGGCAAAGCGATGCAAAATAGCGCAAACTGTCCCATGCAGCGATGCTCATGGCTTCTGTCCAGTCATTTGCACCTGATAACGAAGCATTAATAAATACGGCGTTTATAACCTTGCTCAAAGAATCGGGTTTGGTATATGCCGGCATGGTAAGGTTCAGTTGCTTTGCTGCCATAAGATCATTGGCTAGTATTGTGTCTGAAATTGTTTTAATTATTCCCTGGCTTTCAAGATCAAGTTGCTGCACAAAGTTCTGAATTGCCGAGTTTTGGATAATCGAAGAGTCTGTTTTTGCAGCTTTATACAAGCCGTTGCGACCCATCCAGTTTCGGTGCATAGGTGATTGCAAATTTATATTGGTATTGTTTGCCACATCATCCATCCATGCGCTATATGATTGGGTTGCACTCAATAGTGGTGTTGCACACAACATGAATAATGAGCCATTTTCTAAAGATAAATTAAATGGGAACGAACCATATTGACCATCATTACCAAAAGGATTTGGGTGTTTAGGACCATTTCCTGACCAAATATGATAATTAATTCCACTTGCATCAGTATAATTCATTGTATATAAATGCATCCCATTGAAATTATACCATTCATTGTCCCAGGGTGTGCCGCTTGTGCCCTGCTCGTTAATAAAACCATTATCAGAGAGCACAATGCCGGCTGCGCCGCTAAACATGCGGTTTTTCTTAATTTCTACAGGATCATTTACACCCTGGAAGCGAATTGATTTCCCCATATTTCTAACAGTATTACAAGAAACGATCATGCTGCCGGTATTTGAAACTGAAATTCCTTCCCATCGCCAATCGGGAGTTCCGGTGTTGCGCACTTCATTGCTTTGTACTACAGTATTATTTCCGCCTTCTACACGAATACCCATGCTACGAGCATTAGGCAGGCTATAGTAGGGCATTTTAATATCGCGCACATCATTGCCGTCTATACGCACGTTTTCGGCATTTCCAACCAGAATACCAGTATTATAATTGCTAATAGTATTTTGAGTTATAGATTTGGTGTTTGTAGGGTGTACCCATTCGGCTAAGGTAATGGCTGTTCCACGACCCTGAGGGTTGTTGGAATAGTTGAAATTGTTTTTACGAATATTAACATTTCCATTCATAAATGAGAAAATGCCATTGGTAACATTTGTAAATGTATTGCCACCCTGAAAACTCAAAGTTGCCGGCATGGTACTAAGACCATGATTATTAACACCAAACATATCGAGAGAAGATGTTAGAATGCCGTATCCGCGCGGGTGTTGTGGCTGGCCAAACATAACTAAGCCGGGTTCAATATTCTGAAAAGTATTACCCACAACACGAACAAAGGAGTTTGCAGCCAAAATACCCACATCGCAGTTTTCTATGGTGTTACCTTTGAAACGTGAGCCAATGTTGATGGTGCTAACCTTATTAACAGTTATGGCATCTTGTGTACGATAGGCTACAACGGGCGGGTATTGTGGGAGGATAGAACTAGTACATGATAAAGAGCTCTTTTCAATTGTACCACTATGATTTCCTGCGAAAGGTTCAACAACAAGATGTTTAAAGTTTTTATCAAAATATGTGAAGCTAATATCATAAAACCCACCATCTAACGAAACAACAGCATTCTTAGCGTCCATGATCCTAGTTTGCCCTTCACTGATTAGTGTTCCACCATTTTCAATATAAATACCATCCCACATTATTCCATTGCAGGCTTGTAGTATACATTCCTTCCCGAGCTTAAGTGTTGCACCACTTTCTATAGTAATTTTTGAATTGGGACTAAATTCCACTAAACAACCCCTTAAATCTACAAAACTACCTGTCGACAAGGTGTTATCGCCAATTACAGAAATGACCTTGAACTCATGCAATACGTTTACTATCGCTGTATCATTGTAAAACACTATATTCCCATTAGTACAACAATCAAACACCATAAACTCACCTTCTGCAACACATCCGTTAATGTCGGTGGTTTGCACATAAACCATACCGCCGGTATTACCTGGCCATGCAATATCAAATTCATCGGGAGGAGTAGTTGAAACCCATCCTGAAGGGTTGTTTACCGCCCATCCTATCTGAGTGAATGCTCCTGTCGGTGAAACTTCATAATGACTTAGAGGGTCGCAAGCATATTCATCGCCCGTAATTATTGGTTGTATGGCATCGATAATTTGAATAGGATAAGTAATTGAAGTACCAGTCTGGTCAATGGTAAGCGTTACTGGATAAATCCCTGCTTGTGAATATGAATGACACGGGTTTTCTTGTGTGCTGGTATTTCCATCGCCAAAATCCCAGTGCCAGAATTCTTCGCATTCTGCAAGTTCTGTGAAGCAAATGTCATTGCCAACACAAATTCCTTCCCAGGTGAAATTGGCTGAGGGAGGAACTACTTCAACATAGAGTGTTTCCGCATCCATTCCACAATCATTCATGGCAGAGGCAATAATCATGTAATTTCCAATGTCTTGAAAATCGTGACAAAACTCAAAGTTTGAGGTTACAGAATTGCCCGTAATATTTGTATATCCCCCGCCATTATCAAAGTACACATCCCACAAGACTTGATCAGACCAAGTTGTGATGTCATGAAAGCAAAGCTCTCCAGGGCAAATTGTTTGGTTGCTTTCCACAATATCAATTGTTGGGGCTTCTTCGTTATAAATAATAATTGTTTGTGTAGTGCAAACGGATGAAAAGTTTTGTGGTGGGGATGGGTATGAGGTCGCACAACAATAAACACATAGCTCTACTTGATAAGTTCCATTTGGATATGAACTTAAGTTGGGAGAGCTCAATGTTGGGGTTGCAAGCACTTCAACACCATCAATATACCAAATTGAGTAGAAGCCAGGGCATGAATAGCATTCTGATAAATTAGTGAAATATTCATCTCCTGTTGTACATTGATCAGGGTTAAAAAAATCAAAATCAGCATACCCAACTGGCTCGATTCGACGTAAACAAATATCAAACTCATACCATGGCGGAGGATTATTGGTTTCAAGTCGTATTAAAAAAGTGTCGCCTATTGTGGGTACTGTAAAAGACTGGCTCCAGGAAACTTGATTGATATAAAACTGATCTAAAAGGGAGTCGTTGCTATTATAAACAAGCATATTTTCAAAAACAACTGGGAATTTTACATACTCTCTGCCTTGAACCGTGAGCTCAAAGCTATTTGCATCTGAAACAAAAATGTATTCCACATAAGTATTCCCGTAGAAAGTGTCGGTTTGAAATATACAGGAGTCATGGGCAGTAATTATTCCACCTGTTCCGAGTTGCACCTGTCCCTGCACAATGCCTCCGCCCATCAATAAAGAAGTAAATACAAACACCGAAAGAAACTTTAGAAGTTTTGACCCGGAGAAAAACCGAGATTTTCTGTGTGTGTGTGTGTGGTTGCTTTTGTACAACCCGCATCAGATGTATGTTTTGATGCGCTCAAATTAAAATGTAATTTCATATAATGTAGGTTTATAGTGATTAATGGTGCTAATTTAGTAAATTATTTGGAAAAAACGGTGGTTTGTAGAATTATT
>JAFGWG010000025.1 GCA_016937255.1 Bacteroidales bacterium | reverse complement strand
CTTTTAAGTTTAAGTACTCGTTTTTTGCAGCAATTACAATGCTAACAGAGGGCAGTCGTTGTTTTCCCGGAGGTTTTTCTTTAAAAATGCCAACCGGCTGAAAATAAATCAATAATAAATAAGGAAAATAAAAACAGAATATGCCAACGACCCAAACAGAATCAGCAAATACAGCGGATGTTCGGTGAAATTCGGATCAAATAGCATAATGGGGCAAAAGTAATTCAAATATTTTTTGTGGGAAGAGCAATAATGCTGCTAAATTTATTTTAGATTAGTCCCAAAATTATAACAGAAAAAAATTAGATATCGTTTAATTACATAAACTGCGTGAAAACAATTCTTTTAAACCTATTAATAAATATTCAAGAAGCAAAAAAACTATTACTTACAAAAACATATCGGAAAAAATGCATGTTCTTGGCAATTATCATAATTTACAATATATTTGCGAAAAATTATGAAGATGAAAAATCTATTATTAACAACACTCTTTATCGCCATCCTAACAGCAAGTAATGCGCAAGAATTATATATTAAACCATTGTTTTCATTTTCATCTGGCCTCCTACCCACAACATATAGCACAGCAAGCGACGCAACAACAATAACGATAGATACATCTATAACGGAGTACACATACGAACAATCCAATATTTCTCTTGGTGCAGGAAAAAGATTCGGCCTTGCTTTTGAATATCAGCCAAACAATAAACTCGCCTACGGATTTTCCGCTTCTTGGTTCAAAAGCAATGATCATGAGATAATATCATCGTCAAAAATGGAATATGACCCATATGTAATTTATAATTTACAAATAATTCAAACGGATATTTTTCGCAAGAAATCACTCGACTTAAACTTATATACTCACATCTATTTGTCAGAAGGGAGTACTGCATTCTACCTCAACACAGGTCTACTATTCAGTATTTCAAATTTAGGTCTACATCGTGAAGTTTTCATCCGAAACAACATGCCGGGATATTACCCTACAGAGAAATATGAATATGAATATAAGATCACCCCTTCTCTTCACTACGGAGTATCAAGTTCTGCTGGCGTGGAATTATGGCATGATAAATTTGTTTCCGCATTTATTGAAGCAAATGCAATATTCATGAATATTACTCCTAAAACCCGCACATGCACATCAAAAACATGGAATGACGAGGATCAAACTGCGTCCATGACAATCAGCGAAAGAGATGGGGAATATGTTGAATCCTACAGTGACACAGATAATGCCAGCGACAATGAACCTACAAAAATACTCTCTTATAAAAAATCCTGCAGCAGTATTGGCATTGTTTGTGGTTTTAGAATTAACCTATAAGTTCTCTTCTCTTTTCGATTCTCTTTCATTTGAAACATCCTCCTCCTGTTTTTTGATAATACATCTAAATTAAGTCCGTTATTCTTTTTTATTATTATTAATTTTTTAGTCCTGTTTCTATAATTTTCATCATTAAAATTCCTTGAAAATCCCTACCTTTACGCAATAATCACAGTCATGCGCACCTTAACCATTATAAAATTCTCACTACTTTTTGTTTTGTTTTCCGCATTTACCCTAAAATCTTGTAAACAGACAGAAAGGTCTAAACGATCGGTTTTTCTGTGGAAAACAAATGAGGGGCTAAAAGAGTCGGATCAGAAAACGTTAGAATCACTTGAAATTACCCATACTTATATCCGCTTTGGAGACATTGAGTGGAATCCTGTTTTTCAACGCTCAGAACCCATAGAAGGCGCAGACAGCTGGGATTTTGACGCAATGAGCTATTATAGCACTGCTGTTATTTTCATCACCAACGAAGTACTGCAAAATCTTGAGTTCCCCGACATGAAAGACATGGCCAACAAAGTAGCAGCATTTTATAACGATAGGCAAGACGAATTTGCATCACGATACGGCAGAATATACGGCTACGAAAAACTTGAATACGAAAATTATCGCGACGTAGACTGGGACGCTGTTAAACTCAAATCAGACAGCCTAAAAGACGATTGGAGTCTTCGCAATAACCGTCTCTTAATTGACTGCGATTGGTCAGAATCTACAAAAGACAAGTATTTTTCACTTTTAAAGGAATTGAAAATTATTCTTCGAAAAACAGAAATTCAGAGCACCATTCGCCTCTGGCAATATCGCGACTATAAACTGGCCGGCATTCCACCGGTAAAACGCGGTCTGCTCATGTGTTACAGCACTGGCGATCCAAAAGACATCAATACAGAAAATGCTATTGTTGACTATGCCAGCATTCAAGAATATATTACACATTCTCGTTACCCGATGAAACTCGACATAGCCCTGCCGGTATATTCTTGGGGAACTCTTTTCAGAAACAGGGAATTTGCAGGCATCATTAGCCCACTTAGCATAAATTATTTGGAGGAAAATCCTGCCTTATTTGAGAAAAAAGACTCTATTAATTTTATCATCCAGACCGATACTGTTTTAGGAAACACGTATTATCGCTTTGGAGATGTATTGCATTACCAAGGAGTAAATGCAGAAGAGCTTATCAATATTGCCAAATGGGTAAAGAAAATGGTAAAGCCTGACAAAGCAGCAATAATTTCTCTCTTTTCTTATGACCCGTTGTACTTTAATCAAATCGGACATGAAAACATTCGCAAAGTATTCCATATTTTTAATTAGCCTGATACTGTTCTCGCAGAGCAAATCAAGCTTTGCATGCAGTTACACAGAATACGGAGAAGATATTCGCATTAGCATGTTTCGTATTTTCAACGAAAATATGTCGGGTTTCTACCCGTTTAAGTACAATGCTCATCAATATAACGCATGCTTTACCATTAGCTCTAAAGACAAGCAAAGAAATATTCAGGAATGGATTCAGGAATTAAACCCGTCTATCCGTAGCAACGATGTGGAATTGATTCTTTATAAATGTGACCCAACATTGTTTTACAATTTATACAATAACAATAAACTGCAAAGCTTTTTCAAAGGGAACACCTTTATTGAAGAATTGACCAAAGAAAAAAATAAAGATATCTTGCAATACCTTCTCATATCAAAAGGTATTGAGTATCTTGAAGAATTCCACAGCGATCCCTGGGTTGAATATGTTGGGAAAAACTATGACTTTAATTCACAGCTTAACCGAAGTATACTAGAACATCTGGAAGAAATAGTAGGCACAGACATGAACCCGTTTTTGCAACAGCGTTATGCTTTTCAATACCTCCGAATGCTGTTTCAGAACAATGATTATTATGGATGCAAAGAAGTGTATTACACACATTTTAACCCCAATAAAAACGAAACAATTCTTAACCCTTGGGCATTGCATTATTGCGCTATAGCAGAAAAAGAAAGCGGGGATTCTATTGAAGCCAATTACCACATGGCACTGGTTTTCGATCGTTGTGACGATAAAAAACTACGCATGTATATGCAGTTTAATCGAAGTCAGAGCATGATAAACCAAACTTTGGCTCTGGCAAAAACACCACAAGAAAAAGCAGCGATTTTAACCATGACCATTGTAAATAATCCGGGGAGAACACTAAGCACTGTTCAGGAAATAGCAAGTATAGATCCAGGTTATTACGCCCTCGATTTTCTACTTCTTCGCGAAATCAACAAACTGGAAGACTGGATTTTAACTCCTTCATTAACCCTAAGTAAACCAACCGTTCTGATGGATGAAGAATGGCGTGATGGTCCTGAAGATTATCTTCGCAAAAACTACGAGAAAGACCGTGCATACCTAAAACAAGTTATTTTATTTGGTCATAAAATGCTCAGTCAAAGCGGCAATAGTGATTATATGAAACTTGCCCTTGCACATTTATATATTTTAGATGAGCAAAACTCAACGGCCCTTTCTATATTACCCAATGCTGAAGCAAGCTTACCAACAGTTTTGTACAAACAAAACATTATTGAACAATTGATTCTATTATCATCGAAAGAAAAAATTACCTTTTTCAATAATCGTGAGGACGCCGGAAAGTTGTTTTTCTTACTCGACAGTCTCTATCAAAAAGACCAAGTGGATGGCATGACCATGTATTCGCTTTGCCAGAGATATGCCAAAGCCATGACTTACAACAACGACAATGTACGCGCAGCTCTTTTCCTGGAAATGGGTAATCTATATCAATATAGCGAATGGAACTACGATAAAAAAGACATGAAATTCAGCATTAATGAGGATTTCAATTATTACACGCTAAATTATTTTGACCAAATTGCAAGTGCCGATGACATGGACGACCTTATTACTTTTATTCAAAACGATGGTCGCAACCAATTTGACTCTTTCCTGGCTCGACAAGAATTTGCATCCATTGAGCAATGTACTGAACTGAAAGGAAGCAAACTATTCAGAGAAGGACGCTATAAGGAAGCACTGGCTGTTTGGGAAAGTTTGGATGATTCATACTGGCTAGACAATGGTGAATTTCAGTATTATCTAAAACATAATATTTTTAGACCCATGGATCTCTACTCTGAATCCGAGTCCAATCTCAACATGAAGAGAATTAACAAGGCTTATATAATGGACTTGATTCTTGATTTAGAAGAAAAAGCAAACAGCCCCGGCAGACGCCAAGACTTATACACTTTAAAGCTTGCCCATGTATGGTTTAATGTTTCCTATTACGGCAATTCGTGGATGCTGGCACATTATTATAAATCTTGTTCTCCCGACAATGAGATTTCGGGCGTTGGTTTCAGCAGTTTAAACAGTGTGGTGCAATGTGATAGTGCCAATTACATCTATTTAAATAAAGCCAGAGAACTTTACGAAAAAGTTGTAGCAGAAAGCAACGACAAAGAACTTAAAGTAGAAGCTTTAGTGATGCTACAATACACCGACTATTTAATCCATTATACCAAATATCGTTACGACTGGGACAATGAACATCCTTATGCGCCAAAATACACTGGCAATTTCTGGAAAGAGTACGAAGAAACAGACTTTTACCACATGATGTACATTACTTGCCCTCGTTTTGAGGCTTATGTGGATATGTAATTCAAACACCGATAATCCTGATTCCAAACAAAGCCTTATTCCGAGAGTGTCTCAGGAGGGCAGAAAAGCCAGTTTTGGCAGACAAATTTGTTTCCCGCCCGATCACTTTGCTATTGTAAACCTTTCAACATTCAAGCGTTGAATTGAGAAATCTGCGGGAGACTTAATCCACGTCCTCCTCTTCCCCAAACCAAGCCACAGCATAATTACCAACTATGGCCACACCAATGGCTTTAAATGGGTGCTCACGCCAAACGCCTAGATTTAGCATCACATTATTATGACTCTTGCTTTCTTTCCAGCCTATTATTGCTTGCGCTGCCATATTAGATGTATCGCTCGACCAGAAAGCAATTTCGTAGCCGTATCCGGGATAATTGGTTAACTCTGCCGGCTTATCCCACATGCATTGCGATTTTTTGTGATCGTCGGTATAACAACATTTACCCCAAGGGCCATTACCCGACCAACTATGCATATTGCAACGCCCACTAGGGGGATTTTCATTCAAATCTCGGGCATGCATTAATGCCACATAAGATAGATTTTCTGAAATCGGAATACTTGCAAGATGCTTATCATTACGATAATCCATGATCAAATCATATAAAACCTGCTCTTCCGAACTCATGTCACGCCGAGTGGCATCCACCTGCTGGGCAGCAATATTTACGGACCCAAAGGCAAAAACTAAAAGAAAAATAGTCCTGTTCATTATTCACAATGCTTTGTCAATACATTAACGATGCTTGAAACTCAAATATTATTCCAAGTTTGTACTTTTGTATATTAATCGACAGAAATGCCGTCTATGTTTGATTTTCCCTTTATTCCTTCCAATGATCGCGAAGCCGATGCTCTGTGCATAGAAGATAAATTCTATCGCTACGACTTTTTATTCAATCGTTTTTCCTGCATTATGCATGAAATCAGAAGCAGAGAAATGCAAGGAAAAAGTATTGGCCTCGTTGCTTCAGACAGCTACGACACTTATGCTGCTATTCTGGCAATATGGGCAACTGGAAACACCTATGTTCCCATAAATCCATATTTACCGTCAGACCGTATCGACAGCATTATTAGCCAAGCAGGAATTGAACTGCTTTTCTACAGCATCGACGAAGTAAGTCTGGGAAAAGAACCAAAAGAAACTCTTCAGCTCGGGAAGATGAATACCATGTGCGAAGATATTATAGCTAAAAACCCAGAAGACAACGATATTGCATATATCCTTTTCACTTCAGGCAGCACAGGCACCCCAAAAGGCGTTCCGGTTTCTTACGGAAATGTGCGTTCATTCCTTCGCAACCTGCCCGAAATGGGTTACGAACTCAGCAGCCGCGACCGCTTTTTACAAATGTTCGACCTAAGCTTCGACTTGTCGATTGTTTCCATTTTGGCACCATTTCTATTTAAAGGCTGCCTATTTACCGTTCCAAACAATAATATCAAATATACTGAGATTTATAGACTGCTGGAAGAATATGAAATCAGTTTTGCCATTGTAGTACCCAGCGTAATTGCTTATCTCAAACCTTATTTCGAAGATATCGACTTGCCACACATGCGCTATATGTGCCTCAGCGGCGAAGCTGTACCTTACGACCTAACTGTAGAATGGAAAAAATGCTGTCCGAATGCAGTTTTTCAAAACCTCTACGGTCCGAGCGAAGCCACTATTTATTGCGTAACGTATACCATGCCCGAAGAAAAGATTCCTGCAGCAAACGGAATTGTTTGTATCGGCAAAGCCACAAAAGAGATCGATTGTATTATTATTGATGAAAACAATAAGGAAGTAGATCAGGGCGAAAAAGGCGAACTCATTCTTCACGGAAAGCAGGTTATACAAAGCTATCTCAATAATCAAGAGAAAGACAAAGAAGCATTTTTAGAATTTGAAAGCAAAAGATATTATCGCTCGGGCGACATCTGCTATCAGGACGAAAACGGGCTGTATTTCTACCTTGGACGAAAAGATTATCAAGTAAAAATTCAGGGATTTCGAATTGAACTGAGCGAAATTGAGTACCATTTAAGCGTCAGCCTAAATAAACAAAGAGTAGTTGCCTTGGCCGACCTTGATAAAACCGGAAATGCCAAAATCATTGCCATTGTTGAAGGAAAAATTAAAGACAAGGACAAACTCATCGCAGACTTAAAAAAGAAGATGCCATATTATATGATTCCCTCAGAATTTAGAGAGATTCCTTCCTTTCCACTAAACAATAATGGCAAAATCGACCGAAAAAGCATTCAGAAAAGTCAAATTGACAATGAAAAATAATTTCACCATACGAGCTGCAAACTTAAATGACAAAGATTTTCTTGCCACAGCCATTCTTATGGCCGACAAGGGGCCTTCGCCTGTAAGCAGCTATTGTGGAGTTTTCAATCTCAGCGAAGAAATTGCAGAAGAGAAAATTAAGCTCATGCTCGACGAAGAGCTAGATTCATGTGAACTCAGTCCAGAGCATTTTTTAGTTGCAGAAAAAGACGGGCAAATGGCTGCTGCGGTTGCCGGATGGGTAGAAGGATTTGACGGTGTTGCCTCTTGGATGGTACGAGCTGCCTTGTTTCAGGAATATTACCCGCGTGAAGCCCTTGATCATGCTCAGAAAATGAAAGAACTGATTGATGAAGTTGTGGTACACCGCACCATGGGCGCATTACAACTGGAATCTGTTTATGTAGATCCTGCATTTAGAGGAAACCGACTGGCAACCCGACTTTTCTCGGCTCATGTGGAAAGATGCCAAAAAGAGCATCCAAAAGCTGAAATGGCCGAACTGATGACCTATGTAGAAAATGAAAAAGCCATAAAACTATACCAAAACATGGGCTTCAGCGTTGTCAAACAGAGCAAGAGTAATAATCCGGATGTATTGAAATACTATCCCGGCAGCGGAATGGTACTTATGCAGATTAAATTGGAAAAACTACTAACTACATAAAGAGAAAACGTATTTTTGCACTCAATTAAAAAGCAAAGGAAACAATGGAAGATATTATTATCAAAACCCGCGATATTTTTAGAGAAATTTTTAATGATTCCTCACTTGAAATCACCCGTGAAATGACGGCCAATGATGTGGACAAATGGGACAGCCTCACGCATCTTACCATGATTGCAAAAACAGAAGCGGTTTTTGGAATCAAGTTTAAGCTCAAAGAGTTGGTAAAAATGAAAAACGTGGGCGATATGCTCGATAAAATTCAGGAAAAACTGTAATTGAAATATGAAAAGATTTCAGGTACTTGCCATCATCTTACTCAGCGGAGGGCTTTTATTTATTGCGTCGTGCCTTTGGCCTGATGATGATGTGCAAATTACTTTATTAGGTAAAGAGCGCAATATTCAGTTTATGAATGCTGAAGAGATGATGGATTTCCGTTTTGTGGACAATACCGCCAATATCGACAGTGTTATTGCCATTCTCGAATCGAGAGTTTATGGTATTAACGAAGATATAATCAGCCGCATGAGCATTCTCGATGAAAGTATTTTCGATCAAAGTGCTTTCTTTGAAAATCCTATAATAAGTGGAAAAAAGACAGCCCTCGACAACTTCTTCCGCGCCCTGCAAACCACTGATTCAACCTTAATCAGGGTTGGGCATTATGGCGATTCACAAATTGAAGGCGACCGTATAACCAGTTTGCTCCGCATCATGTTCCAGTCAAAATTTGGAGGCAATGGCGTGGGTTATGTTCCGATGGAAGATGTTACTTCTCCAATTAGCTACTCAAGAATTTCGAGTGGAAACTGGGTGCGATATACTGTTTTTACCAATAAATCCAGCCACAACCTATACTCGCCGGGAGGAACTGTTTTCCGTTACCGCTTCTTTGTGCCTGAAAGCAGTAGAGATTCCATTTCTGAAGAAGGGGACACCATTAAAATCACAACGCCAGCGGTATCATACAGCAATGCAACTATGTTTTTGAAAGTATTCCGCTCATACGGGCAGGCTAAAATCTGGTACGGAAAAGCCGAGGAACCTGCTGAGCTTAAAGTTTATGATTCATCAAATGGCGATTTGCTTGCAGAAATGACGCTCGACAATCCCGATCCATTTAATGTGGTGAATATTCCATTAAGCAGAAACTCATTAAAACTTCGCTTTGTTTTCACAGGACCTAGCCCCGAAATATATGGTCTTACATTTGATCCGGGAATTGGTATTCAATTCGATAATTACGGGCTACGCGGCCATAGCGGAGATGGGCTAATGCTCATTAGTAAAGAATTTTTGGGCAACGAGTTCAGAATGATCAATAATAAGCTGGCCATTCTTCAATTTGGTGGAAATGTTACCCCTTATGTAAAGAATGAAAAATCGCTTGAAAACATCAAAAATATTTACGATCGCTTATATGCTCATTTTAAACTCGCCTATCCCGAAGCTTCTGTTTTGGTTATCGGAGTAAACGATGTTGCACGTAGCGTAGGTGGCACGTATATGTCTTACCCAATGGTTGGCAGAATCAGAGATGTGCAGAAAGAAGTAGCCATTAAAAACGGCTGCGCATTTTTCGATTTACTCGAACTAATGGGCGGTGAAAACTCTGTTATGGCTTGGTATAGAAAAGGGCTTGCATCCCGCGACGGACATTATAGCGATCGGGGAAGAGAAATTGTAGTCAACGAGATATATCTGGCAATAATGGCTGAATACAACAAGTATTTGTTACACACAAGATCGGGGGGTCAATGAGAAGCATTTTAATAAAATCGTTTTCCATAATTGTATCTATTTGTGTGGGATTATCGGCTTCCTTTGCACAGGAGCATAATTTCAAAGACACTGCTTTTATAAGGGAGTCTATTAAATACAATGAGTATTACGATTTTATAAAATTCGATCAAAATATGCTTGAATGGTATCAGCAGGATGCTGTTGCTCCATTCTTTACAAAACTCGGCAATGCCGATAAAGAGAAGGTCGTTATTCTTCACATTGGAGACTCACACATTCAAAGCGATATGGGATCGGGAATGTCGCGATATATGTTGCAATCGATATTTGGCTATGGTGGTCGGGGAATGGTCTTTCCATACCAAGCTGCCGGCACCCACTCGGCTTACGATTATTATGCAAATAGTTATGGCAACTGGGACAACACTAAAAATGTTGCCATTAAACCCAAACATAATCTTGGAGTTAGCGGAATTACAATTTTCACCACAGATTCTACAGCCGGATTCAAAATTATTTTTCGCCGTCATTATTACTCTATACAACCCGATTTTACGAAGATTAAGCTTTATTGCCACAAAGGTATAGAAAGCTACGATGCCTTACTTACTTATTCGTCTAAAGAAAAGCCAATTAAAGTAGACTGTAATATTGAAGACGGCCTGCCGTATATCGAAATAAATTTGCCCAAAGCAAGTGATACCATTACCGTAATGTTGAATAAAACCGATACAGCTCAAAAATACTTTGAATGTTATGGTCTTAGTATTGAAAGTGCAGAAGACAAAGGTGTTCTCTATCATAGTGTTGGCATAAACGGCGCAGGTTATCGCAGCATGTTCAATCAAAACTTAATGGCAGAGCAACTGAAGAGTATTTCTCCCGACATGATTATTCTTGACCTTGGTATCAACGATTTTTTTAGAGGCAGCTTTAATTATCAGTATATCATGAGCAGTCTTAATAAAGCCATTGAGTTTTTTAGAGAAAGTGTACCTGATGCGGCAATTATGATACCCAATGCACAAGATATTTATTTCAGAGGAAGCAATATTAAGAATTGCCAAGATTATAGTGTTTTAACCCGACTTGTGGCCAAAGAACAAGATGTTATTCTTTACGATTATTATAATATTTCTGGCGGTCGCTATTCCATGAGTAATTGGTCAAAACTTGGACTATCACAAAGAGATAAAACACATCTCAGCTTTAAGGGATATAAACTTAAAGGCGAGTTATATTGCAATGCAATACTAAATTCATATTGCAATTTTCTAACCTATGCTCCTGACAGCCTAATTGCATTTGATAATAAAATTGACACCACAGATTTTGCTAAATGGGTGGTTGATAAATCTACCTATTACAATAAACAAGGCATTGCGTCTGGCGATAAAATTGATAATTATAAAAACGATCAAACAACAAGTACTTATAGTGCTAGTTACACCGGCACCAATCCTGTTTATTATAAAATAAGAACGGGTGATAATCTTGGTAAAATTGCTGCCAGCTACGGTGTAAGTGTTTCCGATATTCAGCGATGGAATAATATGCACAGCACGAATATTTATGCAGGTAAAACTCTGCTCATTTACCCAAGAGGGTATACTGGAAGCACGAATAACACGAACAATAATAACACAAATAATAATAGCAATCAAAATACCTCCACCAGTGGCAATAAAGTATATTACACCATTCAGCGTGGTGACAACCTTGGTGCTATTGCCATAAAATTTGGGGTTAGTGTAAAAGACATTAAAAGTTGGAACGGCCTTAGCTCTGACAATATTGTCGCCGGTAAAAAGCTCGTAATTTACACCAACAAAACGGGATATGTAAGCGATAATAATTCGAACACTAATAATTCTGGTCTTCGCAGAACACATATTGTTCAAAGTGGAGAATCGCTGTGGTCGATTGCTAAAAAATATAATACTTCGGTAGACAAGATTAAGAAAGCAAATAATTTAAAATCTGACCGAATTAACGTTGGGGATAAACTAATTATAATGTAGCATGGGAAGCTTTAATCTGCAGGTTTTTCTACAATCACTAACATACAATCCGGCTAACCCATTGATGTATCAGTCGGTTACATTTTTTCTTCTTTTTGCCGTTTTTTATATTTTTTACAGCATTTTCTTCAATTCAAGACCTATAAGAAATGCTCTTCTGCTCGTTTTTAGTCTCTATTTCTACTATAAACTCAGCGGACTCTTTGTTTTCGTGCTCATTGCCATGGGAACAAGTGATTATTTCATTGGGATGGGGATATTCAAATCCCGAAAAGCACATATTAAAAACCTGCTACTGACCTTATCTGTACTCATTAACGTGGGTGCGCTGATGTATTTTAAGTACACCAATTTCCTATTAGAAAGTTGGACAGGAATCGTACATCCGGGAGCAGAGCCACTGGTTTTGAAAATTATACAACCCATTGGAATCTCGTATTTTGTATTTAAAACGCTGACTTATATTTTCGATATTCAGCGGGAGGTAATAGAAAAACCCGAAAAATCGTGGTTTAGATATATTTTATATGTCTCGTTTTTCCCAAATATTCTTGCCGGTCCCATATCAAAAGCCCGCGACCTCCTTCCACAGTTTATTACCAAACCCGAAATAAGCAAAGAAGCACTAAGTAAGGGTCTGTTTTTGATTATGCTGGGATTGATTAAGAAAATTGCTGTAGCCGACTATATTGCTTCCAATTTCGTGGATAGGATTTTTGAAAGTCCTGAGTTTTTTACCGGTTTCGATGCCTATATGGCTTCGTATGGTGCAATGATTCAACTCTTTTTCGATTTTGCGGGCTATACCGACATGATGGTCGGCTTTGCATTCCTAATGGGCTTTACCATTGAACATAACTTTAATAAGCCTTTTCTTGCCGGAAACATTTCCGAATTTTGGCGCAGATGGCATATTACTTTATACAATTGGCTAAACGAATATCTGTATCAACCAATGGCATTTGCCTGGAGGAGATGGAAACTTGCCGGAGCCATGCTTGCGGTATTTCTCACATTCTTAATTTCCGGACTCTGGCATGGAGCAGCAATAACTTTCGTTGTTTGGGGTTTGTTGCATGGCTTAGCTATTGCATGGGATGTATTTAGCTCCTCCGGTCGAAAAAAAGTACAGAAATGGATGCCAAAAGTAATTTACAAAGTGCTCAGCATCCTCATCACTTTCCATTTTCTGGTTTTTACAGCTGTTTTACTCAAAGCCAAAACTTTTAGCGATGCCATTGATTTCTGGAAAAAAATGTTCACTGAAATCGATTTAAGCCTTTTCTCAAAATGGTTTGGAATATACACAACTCCGTTCCTCGTAATGGTAATCGCACTCATTCTTCAATTCTTGCCGAATAAAATGTACACATCTATATTCAATTTCTTCAAAAAATGGCATTGGACACTTAAAGCACTTGCATTTGCCATTTTGGTTATTGTTTTGTATCAGCTTTATATTTTGGAGGCTATGCCTTTCATTTATATACAGTTCTAGTAGATTAACTTAAGGTTAAGATATTATTAAATAACAATATATATCTGCCATAAAAGCAGGTATTTATAGTATTTTTGCTAGTGAAATCATTTTTGTCAATGAAAAACAAAAACTATAAAATACTTCTGGTTGACGACGAGAAAGACATCTTGGAAATTCTCAGATATAATCTGGAAAAAGAAGACTACGATGTTTATACTGCGAAAAACGGACTAGAAGCCATTGAAAAGGCGAAAAAAGTGACTCCCGACCTTATTATTATGGATGTAATGATGCCCGAAATGGATGGCATTACCGCTTGTGCTGAGATAAGAACTATTGAAGAATTAAAAAACAGCACTATTGTTTTCCTCACAGCACGTTCAGAAGACTATTCACAAATTGCAGGCCTTGAAGCCGGTGGCGACGATTATATAAGCAAACCTATTAAGCCAAAAGTATTTTTAAGCAAAGTAAAATCTTATCAGAGAAAATCAAAAAGTGAACTGCAAGACAGCCAATTATTGGTTCACGGTTCTATAACTATTGACCCTGAAAGATATCTTGTCATCATCGATGGCACAGAAATTATTCTACCCCGAAAAGAATTTAAGCTCTTGCAATTACTTGCCGGAAAGCCAAGCAAAGTTTTTACCCGTGAGGAAATTTTTTCCAAAGTATGGGGAAACGATGTTGTTGTAGGTGATCGCACCATAGATGTTCATATTCGTAAAATTCGTGAAAAAATAGGAATCAATGTCATCAGAACCGTAAAGGGCGTTGGATATACATTTGAAATAGACTAGGATGTTTCATTTTGGCAATACTAAAAAACTCTCCCCCTCAGTTGCATTTTTAATTGCAGTTGCCTCAATTGTATTCGACCTTTGCGTTTCATGGATATTTGAAAATGAGATTCATATCATACATTCTGCAATAAGTGCAATTATCATCTTTTTCATCAGCTGGATACTTCTGCGACTTATTTTGGATCGCTTTATTTATGAGCGAATTCGAGTAATCTATAAAAGCATTAGTTCTACTAAGCGCGGCGCACAAAACAAGTTTCCAATTCACAACAGCAAAGACATAATTGGGGCAGTAAACAAAGATGTGAAAGAATGGGCTGCCGCCAGAAACAGCGAAATCGAAAATTTAAAGAAAATGGAAGCCTATCGGCGCGAATTTCTTGGCAATGTGTCTCACGAATTGAAAACGCCAATTACCACCATTCAGGGATATGTTCTCACACTGCTTGATGGCGGTTTGAAAGACGAAAAAATCAATAAAAAATACCTGAAAAGAACCGCTAAAAACATCAATAGGCTTATTGCCATCATTAATGACTTGGAGGAAATTTCAAGAATTGAAACCGGAATGCTTGAAATGAATACGATTAATATGAATTTCTCGGCTCTGGTAAAAGATGTTTTCGACTTTATGGAAATTAAAGCCATGAAACATAAAATCGAGATGGTCTATGAGCCAGGGTTCGATAAAGCTATTCGTGTTTTTGCAGATCAAGGGAAAATTCGACAGGTCATGATTAACCTCATTGACAATTCATTGAAATATGGAAAAAAAGAAGGTCAAACCACTGTTAGTGTTTTCGATATGGATGAAAATGTGCTCATCGAAATTACAGATAACGGAGTTGGAATAGACCAAAAAGATCTTCCCCGCATTTTTGAACGATTTTATCGCACAGATAAAAGCCGCAGTCGTGAAATGGGCGGAACCGGACTTGGATTGGCTATTGTGAAACATACCATCGAAGCCCATAACCAAAGTATTAATGTTCGCTCCAACACAGATGTGGGAACAACATTTGCTTTTACTTTGAAAAAAGCTGTGGATAAAAACTGAAAACCTCTTTTCGTCACCCCACTATTTTACAATATGTTTGTCATAAAAAATGCGTACTTTTTTTACAATTACAATATTTGTCTTGCTAATAACCGCAACAACCGGATATGCTCAGGACACCATTAAGGTTCAGAATAAAATTTTCAATCTTTCCGAAATCTCGGGTCAGTATTTCATCTCAGCAAATTACTCTGAGAATGACGACATCAATAAGATGGAACTGAAAAGAGGGTATTTCTCCATTAAAACAAATATCAATAAAGTTCTGTCTGCAAGATACACCCAAGACATTACGCTTGACCAAGAAGGGGGAGATGCCGGCAATGTGGAAATGCGAATGAAATATCTTTACTTGAAAGCAAAAGTAAATTTTTTTAAAAAATATCAAACCGGCCATTTTATAATGGGTCTTACTCCCCGTCCATGGATAGATTTTGAACAAAAAGTAAATCAGTACAGGGTGCAGGCCAAAATGTTTACTGAAAATGTGAAAATTATGAGTTCCGCAGATTTTGGAATCATGTACGAAGGCCTTATCGGCGGCAAAGTGGATGAAGAATATCAGAAAAACGTAAGCAGCGCCTACCCCGGAAAATATGGCAGCTTTAGTTTTGGGGTTTATAATGGCGGCGGATATCATGCCACCGAGCAAAACAATAATAAAACCGTTGAAGGTCGTTTATCACTTCGTCCATTTCCCGGTTTTATGCCCGGTTTCCAGGCTAGTTACGCCTTTGCAATCGGAAAAGCCAATCTTCCCGAAAACATGTCTGATTTCAAAATGCACTTACTATATTTGAGTTCGGAAAGCAAATATCATGTATTGGCAGCACAATATTACTACGGCATTGGTGATTCGGAAGGCAAATATGTAAACAGCAGACTCCAATCGCAGACCAACGAAGGATACAGCGTTTTTGGCGAACTTAAAATCCCAAAAAGCAGCTTCTCTGTAGTGGGTCGTTACGATTATTTTACTTCCGAATTAAGTCCCGATCTAAAACAAACAAATATTTTCAGTGGCATTGCTTATCACTTCCAGAAAAACAAGCTTATGCTCAACTACGAATACGAAGAATTACCAAGCACCATCGACCATATTTACGAAATTGCGTTGGAAATTAAGTTTTAATCGGAAAAAACCCTATTTTAGCCCCTCAAAATCTTCAAAATGCTAGTAATCGGAATTGCCGGAGGAAGTGGATCAGGAAAGACCACTGTTGTTAAAACCATTATGAAGCGCTTCAAAAAAAGTGAAGTGAGCCTGCTCAGCCAGGATGCGTATTATCGCGATAATGGACATTTATCGGCAGAAGAAAGAGCAAAAATAAACTTCGACCACCCTTCTTCCATTGAATTTAAGCTTCTAAGCGAACATCTTGATCGTTTGAAAGAAGGAGAAAATATCGATATGCCGATTTACAGCTATGTTACCTGTGCTCGTTCAAAAGAAACCATTCCGATTGAACCCACAAAAGTAGTTATTGTAGAAGGCATTCTCGTACTATCAAACCCAAGTTTACGCAAGCGACTTGACATTAAAGTCTTTGTAGATGCAGATTCCGACGACCGCCTTATGCGCATTATAAAAAGAGATATCGAAGAACGCGGACGTTCATTTATGCAGGTGCTCGACCATTACGACAAATACGTAAAACCCATGCACCTTACCTTTATTGAGCCCTCGAAACGCTATGCCGATATTATTGTTCCGCAAGGAGGTGCCAATAAAGTTGCCATTGATATTCTCACCAGTCGAGTCAGAGAAAACATTGTTATTTAGAAATGCCTGTATTTCGCCTCAACGAAGAACCGGTTTTTCCGGATCCGCGTCTGGCAGAAGAAGACGGCCTGCTTGCCGTAGGTGGCGATTATTCTATTGAAAGGCTCATTTGTGCGTATCAGCATGGAATTTTCCCTTGGTTTAAGTACGAAGAAGATATTTACTGGTTTGCCACCAATCCGAGAATGGTGGTTTATCCGGAGCAGTATAAACCGCCTCATGGACTAAAGCGCTCGCTGAAGAAACGGCTATACTCGGTTACCATGAACAAGGATTTTGAAGCGGTAATTGACCTATGCGCCAAAGTTCCACGAAAAGAAGAAGGAAGTTGGATTAATGATGATTACAGGAATTCATTAATAAAACTACATGAACTTGGCATAGCACATTCATTCGAATCATGGTATGATGGAAAACTTGCCGGAGGACTTTACGGAATACAGGTAGGTAAAGGATTTACCGGCGAAAGCATGTTTCATCTCATGGATGATGCCAGCAAATATGCTTTTCATTTTTTAATGGAATATGCCAAAAGTGAGAACTGGCTTTTTGTCGATGCCCAGCAAGACACGCCTCACCTAAGATCTTTGGGTGGAGTAAATATTGAGTTTCAGGAATTTTATAAATTGTTGGAACGGGCGTTTGAGGAATAGAGCCCCTGTTTTAGTATATTTGCTTTTTGTCTCTACACCACTCGCAAATTCATCACTTTCTCTAGAATTTCATCTACTTGCACCGGGTTTACATTCTCACTGATCAACCTAAACCAGGCTGCATAATGATCGAGATATTTACCTGAAACGCCTTTCATCTGAATTTGCATCCACTCACGGAACTCATTTTGAATACTTGCACTCTTCTCATTATTGCTGCCTTTTACAAGCCTGACTTTTTTCATCTGGCGTTTTTTGTGGCTTTTAGCCAAATCATGATTTCCTTTTCGATAAAGAGGCACTTCTATTGTCAATACATTTTTATCTCCTTCCTCAGGAATCAGCACAGTTAAGATTTTGTGACGCCAATTGAATGCCGTCATCACACTCATATCCAATGCCTCTGCCATTTCTGAAACCGACATATATCCACGGCCCATAAGCTGAATGCACTGCTCCATTTTCTCTTTCTGCTTTACATTATCAAAACAAGTTCCACTATGACTACTGAAAGACTTTTTACACGACGTGCAGAGAAACATCTGCGTGCCGTTATTCCGTTTTCCGTTTTTATACACTTTTTCACCCTTACAATATGGGCAATGAGAAATATAGTCGCTTTTTTCAGCCTGATTAAGCTCCTTGTGCTGAAGCTTCAACCGTTTCAGCATCTGAACCCTTTCCTTATGAGGAAGTGTTGAGAAATTATCCATATACAAATATACATAATATTTTTATTTAATTGTATTTTTCTTTTCAACCATTTATTTATATTATCTTAAAACAAGAGAAGTTATCCGATTCACAACATATAATTTCTCAGATAATTAGTATCTTCGCAAAAAACATACACACTATGAAAAAGCTTCTTATAGTTATTATTGCTGTTAGCAGCATATCATTCCTTAGTTCCTGTGGTGGAAACAAGGAAAACAATGATGAAAACAACGACTCAACTGTTACTATGAAAGAAAAAGTAGATCAGTATGCTGTTGTTGAATTATCTGCCGATCTGTCTCACCTGAGTAACAATGACAAGAAAATCATTTCAATCATGTTAGACGTTGCCCAAATCATGGACGACTTGTATTGGAAACAAACCTTAGGTGATAAAAATGGTTTTCTGGATACTATTTCAGATCCAGACATGAAACGTTTTGCCGAAATCAATTATGGTCCTTGGGATCGTCTTGACGGCAACAAACCATTTGTCCCCGGATTCGACACCAAACCAGCCGGTGCAAACTTCTATCCAACAGACATGACCAAAGAAGAGTTTGAGGCTTATGAAGATGAAAACAAAGCCAGCCTCTACACTGTTATTCGTCGTGACGAAGATGGAAATCTGAAAACGATTTGGTATCATGATGAGTATGCCGCAGAATTGAAAAAAGCTTCAGAGTTACTGCTTCAGGCAGCTGAACTTGCCGAAGATGCTGGTCTTAAATTATACCTGACTTTACGCGCCGAAGCGCTTCTAACATCAAACTATCAACCTAGCGACCTAGCGTGGATGGACATGAAAGAAAGCAATATTGATTTCGTAGTTGGACCTATCGAAAATTACGAAGATGCTCTTTATGGTTATAAAGCTGCTTTTGAATCATTCATTCTTATTAAAGATGTTGAATGGAGTAATCAGCTGGCACATTTTGCAGCGCTTCTTCCTGAACTACAAACCAAACTTCCTGTTGAAGATAAGTATAAAGCAGAAAAACCAGGAGCCGATAGCGACATGAATGTTTATGAGGTCGTTTATTATGGTGGCGATTGCAATGCCGGATCAAAAACCATTGCCATCAACCTTCCTAACGACGAAGAAGTACAACTTCAAAAAGGAACCCGCAAGCTTCAGCTTAAAAATGCAATGAAAGCTAAATTTGATAAGATTCTCTATCCTATTGCCGAAATTCTTATGGATCCTGATCAGCTTCAGTATGTAAAATTTGATGCTTTCTTCCAGAATGTAATGTTTCATGAAACGGCACACGGAATGGGTATCAAAAACACCATCAACGGAAAAGGAACAGTACGTGAAGCACTACAGGAATTTTACTCCCCCATTGAAGAAGGAAAAGCTGATATTCTTGGACTTTACCTCGTAACCCTGCTTCGCGAAAGTGGTGAAATAACAGACGGTGACCTCAAAGAAAACTATGTTTCTTTCATTGCCGGCATTTTCCGTTCAGTTCGCTTTGGTGTTGCCAGCGCACATGGAAAAGCCAATATGATGTGCTTCCGCCACATGATGAACGAAGGCGCTATCAGTCGTTCAGACAAAGGTTTCTATACTGTTAATTTCGAGAAAATGCCTGCTGCTGTTGAATCATTAGCCAATAAGATTCTTGTGATTCAAGGTGATGGCGATATCGAAGCTGCTAAAAAATGGATTGAAACAGATGGAAAAGTTAGCGATGAATTGCAGAAAGATCTCGATCGTTTGACAGAAAATAAAATTCCTGTTGACATCGTTTATTCTCAAGGCAAAAGCCATCTGAATCTTTAATAACCCAATAATACTATTATAAAATGTTAAGGGTATTGATTTCACTTTCCCTGCTTCTTGCAGGATTAATACTGTTTTCTCAAAGCGTTAAACCATATAGCGACGAAGAAAAGACAATGAGAGAAAAGAACATGTATCGCTCTTTATCCATATTGGCCTCCGATAGCCTTGAAGGAAGAGAAGCCGGTACTGATGGCGAAATCAAAGCCCGCGATTATATTGCTTCAGAATTTGATGCTGCAGGTCTTTCCCCTCTTAACGGAGAGGCCTTCAGCATTCCTTTTGAGTTTTCTGAAGGTTATGCCTATTCATCGGTTCATCTTCTTCTTGGCGAACACAACTTTAAACATAAACACGATTTTTCTGTTCTGAACACATTCACTGATTATAATTTTAGTGGTATTCCTGTGAATGTTGGTTGCGGTTTGAAAGAAGAAATCTATGCTGAAATGTGTCCTGTTACTTTTAAAGACAAAGTTCTTTTAATTGATGTAAATCTTGCCGACACTTGCAAAGACTTATTGATAAAGCCCAATTATTATAAGCTTCTTCAAGACGCTATCAACCTCGCAGCATCAAAAGGCCCGGCAGCAATAATTTTGGTAAGTAGCGATTTTGAAAACTTTCCGGTTGTAAATAATTGGTTTTTTAAGGTTAACCCACTAATGATACCTGTAATTTCTGCAGGAGAAAAACTATCTACCACTTTGCTGAAAGCAGAAAGCAAAGAGATAACTTGTACTGCAGAATTCGATGCCAATAAACACACCGGATATAATGTAGCCGGAATGATTGACAATGGGAAAGATTCCTACATTGTAATTGGCGGACATTATGATCATCTGGGATATGGCTCCAATAGTTCTCGCTACAACGGTCCCATAACCATCCATAATGGCGCAGATGATAATGCCAGTGGAACCGCACTTGTAATAGAATTAGCCAAGAGAATTAAAGAAGAAGGCTATACCAATCACAATTACATATTCATTGCTTTTTCAGCGGAAGAAAAGGGACTTTTAGGTTCAAAAGCCATTTTGGAACAGAACCTTTTTCCCAACGACAAAGTGATAGCGATGTTAAATTTTGACATGGTAGGACGAGTAGATTCAATAAAACCTGCCATAAATGTTATTGGCACAGGAACAGCAACAGAATGGGATTCATTAATTAAAGTTTCCGACCCTGATATAATGAAATTAAGGCTTTCCAAAGGTGGTCTAGGTGGTTCCGATCAAATGTCGTTTTACCTGAAAGATATTCCTGTGCTGTTTTTCATCACTGGTTTACATAGTGATTATCATAAACCTACCGACGATATTGAAAAGATAAATTTTGCCGGCATGGTCGACGTTTTATTCCTCGCCGAAAATATATTTGCAAGTGTTGACAACACCAAAGGTTTGCATTTTCAAGAAACGCAAAAAACCGACGATGGTGATCGCCCAGGACGCAAAGGTCCAACCCTTGGTATTATTCCCGACCACGCATGGGGAGGAAAAGGACTTCGTGTTGATGGTGTAACAGAAGGCAGACCTGCCTCAAAAGGCGGGCTTGAAGCCGGAGACATCATCACAAAAATGGGTGATTTTGAAGTCACTGATATTATGTCTTACATGAAAGCACTTTCCATGTTTAAACAAGGTGAAACCATTGAGCTTAAATTTCTCCGTGAAGACGAAGAGCTAAGTACTGATATCACCTTCTAAACTGTAATATGAAAATAGCAAACAGAATTGGAATTATCGGAGGTGGTAGCTGGGCAACAGCTATTGTCAAAATACTTCAGTTTAGATCGAAGAAAATCAACTGGTGGATTAGACGGCAGGAAAATATTGATGCCTTTCTTGATTACAAGCACAACCCCAATTATTTAAGTTCTGTTGAGTTTAATACTGATCTACTTCATCTCAGCACAGATTTAGAAGAAATTATTCGAAAATCCGACATTCTTATTTTTGCCATTCCTGCGGCTTATATTCACCAAAGTCTAGACGATCTAAATCCAAAAATACTGGAAGAAAAATTTGTAATTTCTGCCATCAAAGGAATTATTCCTGAAACCAATGAAACCATTAGCCAGTTTTTTGAAAACAAATTTAATGTTCCGTTAGAAAATTTTGGAATGATTGCCGGCCCCTGCCATGCAGAAGAAGTGATTATGGATAAAAAGAGTTATTTGACCATCGCTTCCAAAAATCCCGACCTTAATAATCTGGTGTCGGAATTACTGACATCCAGAGCCACTAAAATTTCTCTTTCTTGCGATATTCAGGGCATTGAATATTCTTCTATACTTAAAAACGTTTATGCTGTGGCTGCTGGCATCAGTGCGGGGCTAAATTTAGGAGATAATTTTCTGAGCGTGCTCACCACCAATGCCATTTTGGAACTTCGAAATTTTCTTGATGCTATAAACCATCACAAAAGAGATGTAAACAAATCGGCATATATGGGCGATATTATAGTAACCGCTTATAGTCAACATAGTCGTAACCGTGCTTTTGGTGTAATGATTGGCAAAGGTTATTCCATCAATTATTCTAAAATTGAAATGAAACAAGTGGCCGAAGGCTATTTTGCAGCAAAAGCCATGAAAGAAGTATTGACAAACTACAAAGTAGATATGCCAATCCTCGATACCATGTACAATATTCTGTACAATAACAGCTCTCCAAGGCAAGCAATGCTGCAATTGGGAGAAAAGCTGGCGTAAACCCAAAACATTGAGTTGAGAAGTTTGAATTGAGAGTTGAGAACTGAGAAGTGCTCTAATTCAAATTGGATACTTATACAAAAATCTGGCGGGTCAACATTCTTTACTGCGAATTTGATTTAAGGCGCATACTTTTGCCGGCAAATCAATTCTTAATCTCATGAAAAACCTCTTATTTTTACTCTCAATTTTGAGCTTTTGCGCAGTGAACGCACAGGGTCCATACACAGTTCCCTACTCAACCGACTTCGAAGAATATGCATCTGATGGTGCTTTTCAAATAGACTGGACCTATGACAACACGCAGATAGCAAGTTCCATAGGCGTATGGACATTCGACTATACAGCCTATTTTGGATATAATATGTCCAATTGCATTTTGTATGGAACTTCTTCACTTGAAGCTGGCGACGATTGGGTTTTCTCCCCTGGATTTACTCTTCAGGCCGGAACAAACTATACCCTGAGTTTTTTAGCAGCAAATGGATATAGTGCAGGATCAGAAGCATTGAAAATCTATATTGGAACTGACACAATTGCTGCCACCATGACTACTTTGCTTGAAGACTTTTCCGCAATAACAGGTACAACATTTACCAATAAGTTCACAACATTTTCTGTTCCTTCCAACGGAACCTATTATTTTGGATTCTTTTCATACACCAGTCCACAAGGATATTCCATGCTTATAGTCGACAATTTCTCGATTGAAATTGCCACAGGAGTAGAAGAGAATTTATCAAACAATTATGCTGTTTATCCAAATCCTTCAAATGGATTAATTAATGTTGAGAATGCAGACCACGCAAAAATTGAAGTCTATACTATGTTAGGAACTTGTGTTTACAAACAAGATAATAATGCCAATACATCACAAATCGATCTCTCTGATTTATCAGAAGGCAATTATATCGTTCATATTTTGATAGATGGTAAAACAAATTCATCCATGATTACTATTCGTAAATAATATGTTTGGTATGTTTTGTTTCAGCCCTTGCAATTTGTGAGGGCTTTTTTATTTCTCCCCCCTCATCAACGCCTCAATCTCCTCCACTTCTATTGGAAAATCTTTCATCAGGTCCTGCGGAATATCATCAACTATAATATCATTCTCTATACGTATTCCGAGACCTTCTTCTTTAATATAAATTCCAGGCTCGCAGGTAAGCACCATGCCTTTTTGCAACGTTTCATTTTTCATGCCTACATCATGCACATCGAGGCCCATAAAATGTGAAGTGCCGTGCATAAAATATTTCTGATACAATGGTTTCTTAGGGGCCTGCGTATCGCGCTCAGCTTTGGAGAAAAGACCTAATTCTATCATTGCCTCTTCCATCATGCGGTTTACTTCTTTATTGATTTTCTCAATACTGCCACCGGGAACATATAATTTTATGGCTTCACGAAAAACTTTCAAAACAGCATTATAACAATCCTTCTGCCGTGGGCTAAATTTTCCATTTACCGGTATTGTGCGCGAACAGTCGGAAGCATAATTGCCGTAAGAAGCGCCAAAATCCATCAGTAAAAGATCGCCGTCTTTAAGCATTTTATCGTTGGCCGTATAGTGAAGCACACAAGCATTGGATCCAGAAGCCACAATAGGCGCATACGCATGCGAAGACGCACCGTTTCTGATGAATTCGTAAGTCATTTCGGCTTCCACCTGATATTCCAGCATTCCGGGACTCACACTACGCAAAACACGTTGCAATGCCTTACCCGTTATATCAACACTTTTCTTAATCGCATCAATCTCTTCAGCAGATTTCACAAGACGAAGTGTGGTAAGCACTGGCGCCAAACGTTCGAAAGAATGAGCAGGAAATCGCTTGCGCATATTTTTGGCCAATCGCTTTTCTGTAGTCATTAACGGTGAGTGAAACTTAGGAGCTTCATTCAGACTCAAATAAATACAGCGGGATTGAAAAGCCATTTCCTGAACCACAGACCGGAATTCGGTATTCCACTTTACGGTTTGAATTCCTGATAATTGAGTTGCCTGCTCTTTGGTCAGTTTTTCTCCATTCCAGATTACCATTTCAGGGCTGGTTTCCTTTATAAATAGCACTTCCCTCAAACTTGGATTTGGATGATGCGAACACAAACAAAGCATACTATCCTCCTGATCGATACCGGTCAGGTAAAAGAAATCGCTGTACTGACGAAACGGATAATACTGGTCTCCACTCCATGGAATTTCATCATTACCAGAAACTACAACTAAGCTATCGGGAACCAGTTTTTGGCGAAGTGCTTTTCTATTCCGTTCGTAAAACTCTTTTGGCAGAGGCTCGTATCTCATTTTTTAGGTAAATATACAAAGAATCCTGTTTCTTTAACTTCTCCTTAATATAAGTACATCCGTGGTTGAAATAAAATTATCTCATGTTTAACTTGTTGAAGCATGACTACGAGTTAAATAAAACAGGAGTATTATTGTCAGGTTTGTTTAGGAGAAACACTTGCCTTTTTAATGCAGTTTAAGAAGTATAAACCACGAATTATTTATGCATTTAGTGGTTTTATTTTAGTCTACAACACTTGAAAAACTGCATCTATAGTCTTTTTCCCCTTGCCGTTCACCCCAAAAATTAACCATTTGCCCCAAAAACAATATTTTCATCCCGAAAAAGAGACAAGAAGCACCTTTAATAGTAAAATAATATTCTCTTCATCGTAAATTTACCAGAGTTTCAAATGAAAATAAATTGGAAATTTATGAAATACATGTACGAAAACTTTCGCTTTTTACTGTTTTCAGTTTTGCTGATAGTTGGGGTATCGGCAATGGGGCAAACTTATAATATTGCCACAGAAAACGGTAATACCATTAACACTTGTAGCGGCACTTTTGTCGATGCAGGAGGAACGGGGGGGAATTACAGCAACGATGAAGATTATACCGTAACTTTTTGCTCCTCTTCAGGATTGCCCCTGAAATTCGATTTCTCCGCAGCAGGATCTTTCAACATGGATGTTCCAAACGACACGCTGTTCTTTTACGACGGGGTAACGGCAACAGGAACACCCATAGCAATATTAACCTGGCTTGATGAAAACAGCCAAACTGGTTATTCATCACAATTGGCAATAAACACCCTAAGCACCTGTGTTACTTGTCGCTGGAAATCAAATTCTACTGGAACCGACGGAGGCTGGGCGGCCGTAATATCTTGTGGCGACCCACCCACTTGCGCAAATAATCCACCTGCAGCTGATATTTTCGGGCAGGCAACTCCTATTTGCAATACCTTGAATTATTGTGGAACCACCTCTTCATATTTCAGAGAAGACACTCCGTTCAACCTTATTGGTGGTGGAGTTTGTCCAACTCCAGATGATGGAATTTTTGGAGCTACCATCGAAAATAATTCATGGTTAAAATTTGAAGCCTTAGCAACAAGTGCAGTTTTCGACTTTACTGTTTCAGGTGGATCTTGCATGTCAGGTATTCAGGTTGGCGTCTTTTCATTCGATCCAGTTACCAGCCTCTTCGACTTAAAATCACCCTGTGCTTTAACCGATGCAGGTCAAACTGGAACATTTACACTCACAGCAAGCTCATTGAATATTGGAGAAATTTACTATCTGATGATCGATGGATATGCCGGAGACAATTGCGACTATAATATTGGAGTGAACACAGGTGTAACCATCGTATATGCAGGTCCAGATCAGGCAGTTTGCGATACTTTTGCCACCATGGCTGCCAATTCACCCATGGGTGTAGGCGCATGGTCGGTAGTTGGCGGAAGCGGAAACTTCACTAGCACTACCGACCCCAACTCATATGTGAGCGGATTAAGTAGCGGCGACAATACTTTTGTTTGGGCGGGATCAAGCACTTTTTGTGGAGCATCAACAGATACTGTAGTCATTAATGTAGCTGCCTCCTTACCCATAAACCTTAGTTGTGGAAATACCGGAACTGACAGTATACAGTTTACATGGAATTCTGTAACAGGAGCCACAGGTTACGATATCACCTATAGTGTAAATGGTGGCGGCAATGTAAACGACAATACTACCACCACTACCTATACAGTAAATGGCCTCGTTAGTGGAGATTCTGTTACCATTTTCGTCACTCCAACTGGGGGAAGTTGTTTTAGCACTGAGTCGGTTACTTGCTACACCAATCCATCTGTTTGCGCAGCAAATTCAGGAACTGTAGAAGTGCGAATTAATGGTGCGAATGTTACCAATGCATCCAATGAATATGTTCTTTGTTATAATGACGTACTTGAACTCGTTTCAGATAGCAATTATGTTCTTCCTCCTCCATCGGGTGTAGATCCTGCAGGACTTGGATATGCCTTTTATACTGCCGCACCTATCGGTACAGACCCAGCTCTTGACCCGGGGTTTTCAGGCCTACTCGATTACAGTGCAGTGACCGGCGACATTAATACTGCCGGGCCTTCTTCTCCTGTCTTTACAGCTCTTGGCACTTCAAATCCATATTTTTGGATTACAGCCATTACACTTGATGATAAACTGAATATTGCCTCAGGAGGCGCAAATGATTCACGCGGATGGGATGTAAATACAGATTTGTGCTATACACTCGGAACGCCAATGAAGTTTACCTATGTAAATGAAATTGCCACAGATATTCAGGAAGATTGTAGTAATGGAACTGCTCAAGTTATTGTAAGTGGTGGTTCTCCTGAAATAATTGCCGGAGCAGAATATCACATCAGCGTCAGTGGCAACGGAACACTTAGTGATAGCATTATTTCCAATAGCGGAGACACTGTTTTTGTTCAAGGGCTTAGCGGTGGTGACATGTATGACATAGTAATCACCGATGATAACGGATGCAGCATTACTATAAATGCGGGACCATTTGTTGAGACTCCTGAAATTTCATATACTTCAACAAACCTAAACTGTTTTGGAGATGCTTCAGGCACAATAGATCTCAATATTACTGGAGGAAATGGTTCCAATGCATTTACTTGGAGTCATGATGCCGGTGAAACCAATGAAGACCTAAGTGGATTAACTGCAGGAACATATTCTGTTACGGTAACAGATTCTTTAGGTTGTACAGATCTTGAAAGCATTGTAATAACTGAACCCACACTGCTCACCTATAGTATAACATCCACAGATTTAAATTGTTATAACGACATGAGTGGCTCTGCAAGCCTTAGTCCAACCGGAGGCACAAGCCCATATTCGTACTTGTGGAGCAATTCACAAACAGGCGCTTCATTAAGCAATATTGCAGCCGGTATATACACATACACGATTTCTGATGCAAATGGATGCGACACCACTGGCACCATTGCAATCACAGAGCCCGATTCCATTGCAATAAATTCTACCCAAGAAAATGCCACATGTGATGCATCTGCTGATGGAGAAATCGATCTTACTGTCAGCGGAGGTAATAGTCCTTACTCTTATCTTTGGAATGACGGCAGCAGCGGTCAAAGCATCAATGGTCTGAGTCCTGGAACATATAATGTCCAAATCACTGATGACAATTTATGTCTGAAAACACTCTCTTTTATCATTTCTTTTGATTTTGAAGAGTGCTTACTTATTCCAACCGCATTCTCGCCAAATTCAGATGGTGTAAATGACACATGGGAAATTCTACACATTGAAATCTTCGACAATGTAAAAATTCAAATCTTCAATCGCTGGGGACAAATCATTTTTGAATTTAACGGAAGCGGACTTGAGTATAGCGATCAATCTGCACAATGGGATGGCACCTTTGAGGGCAAAGAGCTCACCGCAAATTCATTTGTGTACATTGTTGAAGTAAATGGCGGCACAGCCACATATAAAGGAATTGTAAGCATTATAAAAGAGTAAAAAAATGAAAAAAATCAGCATAATATTCGTTTTAGTTCTTGCATTTAGCGGCGTTCGTGCCCAGCAGGAACCCCTTTTTAGTCAGTATCATCTGAACCCGTATTTAATTAACCCCGCATATGGTGGAACACAAAACTATATGCCATTAAGGATTAATGCCCGACAACAATGGTTGGGTATAGATGGAGCTCCGTCAACACAAAGTATAAGCTTCAATACGCCTATAGGACGCGATGGCAAAATCGGGACAGGGGCAGTTATTTTTAACGACAGTTATGGTCCCATGTCGAAAACCGGAATACAAGGCACATTCGCATATAAGCTTAAGATAAACGAAGATTATAATTTATCCTTTGGCTTAAGTGTCTCTGTAAGTCAATTGGTGCTTGATGAAAGCAATCTTGTCATTATCAACCAAAATGATGCGGTAATAAATGGAGCCAACGAATCCTATTTAATTCCCGATGCGGGATTTGGCGCATGGTTCTATAGCAAGCAAAGTTTTATCGGATTCTCTGCCATGCAATTGCTACAGTACCCACTATCTCTGGATATTGAAGCCGTAGATAAGCAGATACCACATTTCTATGTACTGGCAGGACATAAGTTCGAGCTTAATGAAAAGCTAGAGATGGAACCATCTGTTTTGGTTAAAAAAATGAATCCAACCCCATTTCAGGTTGATATCAATTTGCGCATGATTATGAGCAAGATGTACTGGGTTGGACTTTCTTTCAGAACCAGTGATGCGGCTATGATTTCAGCAGGAATAGAATATCAGAATTTCCTGCTCGGATATGCTTATGATTATTCGGTTAGTGCTTTGCAAACTCATAATAGTGGAACCCATGAATTGATGTTGGGCTATAATTTCAAAATTAATCCAAAGACATCGGTGCCTGTATTTTAGAGAATGGAACTCCGCGTATTCAAAGCGTAGTTATATTGTATGGGACCTTTGTGAAGGAATAGCTGAAACAAAACAATGCCGTACTTCCCTTCGTCGGGCTCAGAGCAAGCTGCTCAGCATGACATTGTTTTGTTTTTCCATTAAAGTGCAATCGTAAAATAAATTTATGTCATCCTGAGCGCGTCGAAGGGCGGCATAAATTTATTTTAATGAAATCTTCCCCATTCGAGGGCCTCATGTAGAATCAGTTTTTTGGTTTTGGGCTTGTCTTTCTGTCTGAAAATCTGTATCTTTGGTTTGTAGAAAATGATGAGAAAAGAAACAGATAATAAGCATAATGAATGGTCGTTGAAACGTATATTAATAAGGTTGATTGCGTACCCGTTTTGTATTCTGGTGTTATGGATTTGTTTTCAAATGATATTCAACACAGACCCAGATCATCCTAGACAGTTTTATCTTGGTTTTGCTGGGATTGGAATAGTTTCTGTCTATTTGTGGTCTGATATTAAAATGATTTTGAATAGAAGAAAATCCAATGATTAAGATTAGTTATATATTATTCATATTTGTGATTTTCGCCCTTCTCTCTTCCTGCAGATACGGCAGACCATTGATTTCCTGGAAAAGAGAAGCTTATCGAGAGTATCAGGGTGATACTATTTATAAGACATATAGCTATTATAAAGTGGGTGTTTTTCGTGCTCCAACAGGTGCTGGCGGCATAATAAAATGCTATTATGAGAATGGTGAATTAGAAAGCTTAGAAAGATTTCGAAATTTCCCACAAATAGAACCCGGTCATAGACCTAATAATATTAAAGCAAAATGGAAAGTAAAGACATATGATAATGAAGGTAATCTCACAAAAAAAGAGATTTTTATTGGATGGTCCCGTTGGCCTGCTAAAGCAAGGGTAGATAAAACAATTACCTTTGAAGATGGGAAGCGAGTGGTTGTGAATCATATAGATACTGTACACTAAGTTGTTTTACCATCCACATTAGATTAAAAGGTTTTGCGGGGGAAGTTTGTAAAAGAATAATCCTTACAACATTGAATCGTTGCGAAGTATGAGCGACATTCAATCGTTGTAAGTGGCAATTTGTCTGTACAACGATTCAATGCATTTATGTCACGCTTTGCGTGAGCATTTGTCTTCGCTTCGCTTCGTCAAACGACGATTGAATGTTGTAGGTTTTTTCTACCTTTATTCAATAATTCTCCAATATGAACGAAAAGAAACCCGTACTATTTCTACTTGATGCTATGGCATTGGCCTACAGAGCGTATTATGCATTTATAAAAACCCCCATTCGCAATTCAAAAGGAATGAATACCAGTGCCGTAATGGGATTTGCCAATACGCTGATGGACATTCTCGTCAATGAAAAACCTTCGCATATCGGAGTTGCTTTCGACACACGTGCCCCAACAACACGCCATGATGAATTTGCGTTTTATAAAGCCAACCGAGAATCTATGCCCGAAGAGCTTTCTATCTCTATTCCCTATATAAAAGAGCTTATTAAAGCCATGGGAATACCAGTGTTAGAAAAAGACGGATATGAAGCCGATGATATCATAGGAACGCTGGCCAAGGAAGCCGAAAAGAAAGATTTCACGGTCTATATGATGACTCCTGATAAGGATTTTGGTCAATTGGTGAGTGAAAATATTTTTATGTACAAACCTGCCAAAGGAGGAAATAAAGCGGTTGTATGGGGCATTTCTGAAGTATGCGAAAAGTTTGGTGTCGAAAGACCTGAACAAGTTATAGACATTCTTGCCATTTGGGGCGATGCCAGCGATAATATTCCCGGCATTCCCGGCATTGGAGAAGTGGGCGCAAAACAACTTATCGGGCAATTCGGCAGCCTTGAAAATGCCATAGAGAAAGCGGAAGAAATTGAAAAACCCGCCATGCGTAAAAAAGTGCAGGAAAATATCGATTCTGCACTTATGTCGAAACAGCTTGCAACCATTATTGTTGATGCTCCCGTATCATTTATGCCCTCAGAGTTGGAGTGGAAAATTCCCCCATTCAAGCCATTAAAAGAATTGTTTGATGAACTCGAATTCCGCACCCTTGCGAACAGAATTCAAGATGCATTTTATAAAAAAGCAGAACAAAAACCCGAGTTAAACAAAGGACAAGTCTCCCTTTTTGACCAGGATTTTACAGAAGGAGAAGACCTCAGTTCTTCGTATATGGACTCTATGCAAAATAAAACGCATAAGTACACACTTATTAGCACTGAATCTGAGCTAGACAAGCTTATTCTAAAGCTTGAAAAAGCTGAAATGTTTTGCTTTGATACAGAATGTACCTCTTTGGATGTACTTAGTGCAAAATTGGTTGGAATTGCTTTTGCAACAGAAATAGCAACCGCCTCATTTGTGTATCTCAAAGATGAAAGTTTTGCCAAAATTGCACTCGAAAAGCTCTCCAAAATATTATTCACAGAAAACATTACAAAATGTGGTCATAATCTTAAATTCGATATTGCAGTTTTAAGAACAAACGGCATTGAGGTCGCTGGAACGCTAATAGATACTATGCTTGCCCACTATTTGCTTCATCCTGAAATGAAACATGGCCTAGATTATCTGAGCGAAACATACTTAAACTATCAAACGGTACATTTTGAGCAACTTGTTGGCAAAAAAGATGCTTCAGCTTTATGGGATGTAGACTCTGAAAAACTTAGCAACTATGCCTGTGAAGATGTGGATATTACGCTTCAATTGTGGCAAATATTCAGCAAAGAGTTGAAAGAACAAGACATGGAAAACTTGTTTTACAGTTTAGAAACTCCTTTAATTCCGGTCTTAGAAGACATGGAGAGAACAGGAATAAGCATTGATAATGAAACATTGGACGAGTTTAGCACTCAATTGCAAGAAGAGATTAAATCTCTTGAGCACGAAATTCATGTACTTGCGGGGCATTCTTTCAATGTTGCCAGTCCAAAACAATTGGGCGTGATTCTTTTCGAGGAATTGAACATTGCTGAAAAACCAACTAAAACAAAAACCAAACAATATTCTACCAGTGAGGAAGTTTTACAGAAATACTTGCATAAGCATCCAATTGTTGGAAAAGTGCTTGATTTTCGTGAATTGAGCAAATTGCTTAACACTTATGTTGCAGCACTTCCAAAATTAATTCATGACAAAACGGGTCGGGTACACACAAGCTATAATCAGGCAGTAACGGCAACCGGACGATTAAGCTCAAGCAATCCAAATTTGCAGAATATTCCTATTCGTACAGAAAGAGGACGCGAAATCAGAAAAACATTTGTTCCAAAAGACGAAAATCATGTATTACTTGCAGCTGACTACAGTCAAATAGAGCTCAGAATTATTGCCTCTATAAGTGAAGATCCAGCCATGATACAAGCCTTTAACGATGGTATTGACATCCATACAGCCACTGCATCTAGAGTATATGGCATAGACATAAAAGATGTAGATGCTGAGCAAAGAAGACATGCAAAAACAGTGAATTTCGGAATCATTTATGGCATTTCTGCTTATGGATTATCAGAAAGATTGGGTATTCCCAGAAAAGAGGCTGCTGATATCATTGACGAGTACTTCAAACAGTTTCCGGGGGTTAAAAAATATATGGACGACACCATATCACTGGCACATGAACAAGGGTATGTAGAAACTCTTATGAAACGCCGCCGATATTTGAGGGATATTCACTCATCGAATAGTTTTGTACGCGGTTTCGCCGAGAGAAATGCCATCAATGCACCTATTCAGGGATCCTCTGCCGATATGATTAAGATAGCAATGATCAAAATCTTTAAGAAGTTGACCGATGCCAGATTGAAAACAAAGATGGTTCTACAAGTTCATGATGAATTGGTGTTTGAAGTTCCAAAAGAAGAGCTTGATATTGTAAAACCAATTATTGAGCAGGAAATGAAATCAGCACTGAAACTGAATGTTCCGATTGAAATCGACATGAAAGAAGGTGTAAATTGGCTTCAAGCTCACTAATCAGCGGAAAATGGAAGGATAAAGTGGAACGTAAAACATAGAAGGCAGAACGTACTTTTAACTTATTACTTTTCTCCTTTTTCAATTTTACGTATTAAAAAAAAAGAGGAAGTTGCCCTCCTCTTTTCAATAATATGACCATGTGAATTACTTAATACCGAGCAATTCCACTTTAAAAATCAATGTAGATCCGGCAGGGATTCCAGGGATAGAACGATCGCCATAACCAAGCTCTGAAGGAATATACAATTCATACATTGAACCTACATTCATTAGCTGAAGACCTTCTGTCCAGCCTTTGATTACCTGATCGAGGCGGAAAGAAATAGATTCTCCCCTGTCATAACTGCTGTCGAAAATAGTTCCATCGAGCAGTCGTCCTTCGTAATTAACTTCAACGGTATTCGCTGCGGTAGGCTTTGCTCCGCTACCTTCGCGCATAACTTTGTATTGCAAACCGCTGGCTGTGGTGATTACACCTTCTTTGTCTTTGTTTTCCATAAGAAATTTTTCTCCTTTTGCTTTATTTTCTACAGATTCCGCAGACGCTTTTTCAGTCTGCGCTTTTTGCATTTCCTGCTGAAATTTTCCGATAATAGTTTGAACTTCCTGCGCACTAAAAAGTGTATCAGTGCCGGCCATGGCATCTTTCAAACCCATCATCATATTATCCAGGTCGATATCGATATTATTGGTTTTGAAGTTTTTGCCAATATCTGCACCTATCACATAACTTACACTATCGCGAAAAGTATTGAATTGAGGTTCTGATTTGGTAGTTTCCTTCTGCGTTTTACAAGACATTATAAGTAATGCTGGTACAAGCAGTAAAAAGAGTTTTTTCATGTGTGTTTGTTTTGTTGTTAATTTTTATTCAGAGTTTCTTATGGTTAATGGCTGGAAAAAACCATTGCGTTCAATATATGCAGAAGAATTTTCATTTATCCATAAGATAAAATCGTCGACAATTTCTTTTTGCTGCACATCTTTATTCCAGAGGAAATAGTGTTTTCTCACCAACCCATCTGGATATGAATTGCTGCTGTATGCCTTTTTCAAGATATTAAAATCATCATAGATTAATTCATTGTCGTCGGCTACATTATTTTCGTTAAAATCAATTGGAAGAACATATAAGCCATTGCTACGAAATAACGTATTTTGATCAAAGGCAAATACAGAACTCAAAAAGCCAATAGCGCCTGCATTGCTTGAAATATTATTATACAAATCCTGATCACTCAATGAAGCGGTAACAGTTGGGGCTTGATTAATACCCAGAAAGCTTCGCACCATATTATACGCACTGCTCTTTTCAGCTCCTAGATATGCTTTAACTGGGCTCACTTCATCTGTTTTCACAATGTCTGACCATTTCAAAATTGAAGGCGTGGCAAATATTTCCTTTATTTTTGATGGCTTTAATCCGCGAATAACAAGTTTTTGTAATGCAGGGTTATTAAAGTTTACGCAAAGCACCATCAAATCGCAAGCAATTATTTGGCTTTCCATAGATGGCTTAGGATTTCCTGCTCCATTCAAAAGGTAAATATTATAGCGTCCTTCTTCTATTGCAGATTCTATTTGATTCAACTCAAGAACTTCTACATCAATAATAACATTTTTATTGTACGAGACATAACCACTTGCCAGCTGATTAGCCAATGCAAAATCTTCTTGCACTGCACCAACAGTAATTTTACCGCGCAAGCTATTGTCTTCATTCTCCGTATTTTGAATATCTCTTCCGTCGTTATTTTTATCGGAACCACAACCACTTAATATCATCAGAGATATCATTAAGGCCGGAAATACTGTAATCGAAAAACGTTTCATGTGTTTGCAATTTTCAAATCTATGATGTAAAATCAATACAAAGTTGGGAAAAAAATGCGAGACCAAAAAGCTTTTCTCTGAAAGTCGCACCAAATATACTCTTAAGTAAACCCAATATTCAGGTTTTTAGCATAGACATTCAAACAAGTACTCATTCCCCCCTGAATTTTTGCAAATTTCAGTAAATAAAAACCTACAAAGATACAGAATGTTTCAAATTAACTTCTATTTTTGTGCACGCAAAACCCAATTGACATGTCGAAAATAGAAAAACACCCGATACTGGACGTGCCCGAAAGCAAAAAACACAGCTTCACATACAAGGGTCAAAAAATAGAAGGAGATGAAGGCTTCACCATTGCTGCAGCCTTACATAACTCTGGCTTTCCTGTTCACAGCCACAGTCTGAAAGATAGAAACAGGTCTTTGGAGTGCGGCATTGGAAAATGCGGTGCATGTGAGATGCTTGTTGATGGCGTAATTAAACGTATCTGTATCACCAAAATAGACGGCGTAAAAGAGGTACTGGAAATTCCTAAAGATTTTCGTCCAAAAGAAAGAATTTTTAATACAGAAACGGAAACAAAAGTTTATTATACCGATGTAGCTATTATTGGGGCAGGTCCCGCAGGACTTGCTGCTCGAGAAATTCTGAATGACCACAATGTTTCCAATCTGGTTATTGACAATAATGAAATGATTGGAGGTCAATTTAATATGCAAACCCATCAATTTTTCTTTTTTGAAAAAGAAAAAAAATATGGTGGAATGCGTGGTTTTGAAATTGCCGAAACCCTTGCTGGAGAAAACCACGATGGCATTATGCTCGATTCGACTGTTTGGGATATTCTAGAAGGGAAAAAACTTGCCATTAAAAACATCAGAACCGAAGAAATATATTACGTCGTTGCCGAACATCTAATTGTGGCTACCGGAGCTGTTCCGTTTATGCCAACTTTTGAAAACGACGATGTTCCCGGAGTTTATACCGCTGCTGTTATTCAGAAAATGATGAATACCGAGTTTACTCTTTTGGGAAAACGAATTCTCACTGTTGGTGCAGGAAATATTGGATATCTAACATCCTACCAGCTAATGCAGGCCGGTGCTCAGGTTGTTGGAATTCTGGAAGCCCAAAACCACGAAGGTGGTTTTCCTGTTCAAGCAAACAGAGTAAGGCGTCTTGGCATCCCTGTTATGCTGAATCAGATTTTGGTTAAAGCTATTCCCAATGATGATTTTACAGGGGTAAAAGGAGCCATAGTGGCCGAATGTCATAATTTTAAGCCCGTACCGGGAACTGAAAAACTAATTGAAGGCATTGACGCCATTAATATTTGCACAGGATTAGTCCCTGATGACCAACTGCTTATAAAGGGGAATGAAATTTTTGGACGCAATTGTCATGGTGTTGGAGATGCCATTCGCATTGGAGAAGGAACATCTGCTGTACTTCGAGGAAAACAAGCTGCCTATGAAGTTCTTGACTTATTAGGTGTACGCTATAATTACGATCTTTACCTTTCTGTTTCAAAAGAATATTTTGATTCTCAACAGCATCCAACGAAAGTACAAGAAAAACCCTTTCTCCCAGATGAAAGGAGAAAAGAAAAACCCTTTGTACTTATAGACTGCCTATATGGGTTTGCATGTAATCCATGTGCATTTGCCTGCCCACACGATGCCATTTCAAAATCATCTACCAGTACTATTCCGCAAATCGATTTCGATAAATGTATTGGATGTATGCAGTGTGTATATCAGTGTCCAGGTTTGGCCATTTTTGGATATAATATTCCAAAAGACCAATTGTTTTTGCCTATTGAATATGACGCAGAAGCAGGTGAAGAGGTGTTTTTGGTTGATAATAACGGAAAAAAACTAGGAGAAGGCATCATTGAAAAAATCCTTCGCAAGCCCAATAAAACTCATGTTGCCAGGGTGAAATCACTTACATTACACGGTGATGATTTAATAAATGCCCGTGGTTTTATTATTAAAGACCGCTATCCTGAAAAACCTGAACTTAAAGACACAGAACACAAAGTTGAAAATCCAATTTATGTTTGTCACTGCGACGATGTAACCTACGATGAGATTCTGGATCGCATTGGGGACCGGAAATTCATTTCTGTTGATGAAATAAAACACACTACACGTCTTGGCATGGGTGCATGCCGTGGCAAACGTTGTATTAAAAGATTAAAAAATACCATTTCCACCTCGGGCATCTCTATTGTTGGAGAAGCTACCCCCAGGGGTCCTTTATCCAATCAGCTGGCCATGGGAGAGCTGTATCCAAAAAGCAAGAAAGAAAAAATCGTTCCTATACTTGCCAAGGGTGAAATTGAAAAAATAAAAGTCAAATCTTTGGTTGCGGGAGGAGGAATTGGAGGAAGTGCTCTTTTTCGTTATCTTGCTGAAAACGGATTCGAGCCCTTTATGATTAATTTTGATCGTGGTGCTTCTTGGAGAAATATTGCTGGTGGACGTCCCGCTTTCAGTGTACCGGAGCTTTCAGATATTGCCATACACAATAAAGAAATATTTCTTGAGCTTCAGAAAATAAAAAACATTGATTATAAAGACATTAGATATATT
>JAFGWG010000180.1 GCA_016937255.1 Bacteroidales bacterium | reverse complement strand
GCTCTACCTTCATCATTCCGTCGTCCATCGAGCAAAGATATACTTGCAAAAGCGAAGATGGTCACGGAATCGTTGAAGGTAATGGCAAGCGGAGCAGAAATTTTCCACCCACTGCCATTTACAACACTTGAATGTCTCAATGTTGTAAGGATTATTCTTTCACAAACTTCCCCCTAAACACTTTCTCACCTCGTGCTTCAATGAAGTAGATACCGGGTGGGAGGTGGCTGATGTTGATTGTGTATTGTCCATTATCAATTGTTCGTCCTTCGACAGGGCTCAGGATGACAATTGAGGATAGAGCATTGTATATCGTAATTTCGTAATCTTCGTTATCGGGCAGGGTGAAGTTGATTTGGGTTGTGGTGGGGTTGGGGTAGATCTGAAGATTCAGTTTCTGTATGTCATTTATACTGGTGAGATAGTCACAGGAAGGAGCTACGCCTGAGTTGAATAATACTCCCGTCGAGTCTGAGATACATCTGAAAAACCCTCCTTCATTTGCATCAGCAATACATAGATAGTACTCAGGGAAAAAGTACGATTCAACCGGCCCGATACCTTCAACAATTTTTCCTGAAATTGCGACTTCTGCTGTCAAAAGAGGCGTAACAGAGATCCATTTCAGGGTCTGCCCTTGTACTGAAATTGTACCTACACTGTCAACAACAGCTAATCCAATTGAATCACAGGAAGGGCTTAATGATTCGGCTATCCTGAAACTTATGGTATCTCCTATGTTGGAATTGAACGTAAATAAGAGTGTTTTCTGCTCGTTAATCAGTCTATAAACGGTATCATTTTCCCAGCAAAGATATTCCTGACCTAAACTCGTACTGTCATAGAAACCCGGCCATGCATACACTTTTCTCATTTTTTCAATCACAATATAAGTATCCAAACCTATCAGGGTATCACCAGTAATCTCAAATTTCACAAACCCATTTGAAGCAACATTTGAGTAAGAGTAATACCATGTGTTTCCAATAGGCTGTGAAAACCCACTATTCATGAACAAAAAGAATATAAATGTCAAGAGCATAAGTTTTTTCATACCTACTGTTTTATAATTGTTTGAACCTCACTCCCAATTACAAGATACATAAGACCACTATTGAAACATGAAAGGTCTATAATTTCAATCTGCTCCGGGCTATCTTTTCGTAGCAATAGTTGCCCGGCCTCGTTGTACAAGAGTATTGGGCTATCGGGTTTTGCTGTAGATTCTATTGTTATTTGGTTTGTGGCGGGGTTGGGGTAAACAACATGTGTTTGCTGAGATATTTCATCAATTCCAACCAAAGAATCGCAAGTAACAATCTGCCATGAAAAAGTAGAATCTGAGAAACACCTTATCCCATTTCCGCTAATAAAACCAGGAGGTATTTGATAATATTGCTGATTTGGATATAAATCAGTACTTAAAGGACCAATGTCTTCTAAAATTCTTGTATTGTAACCCCAGTCATATCCGTCCTGAAATGTATAATGAATGGGACTGTAGACATCAATATATTTGAATGATCTTCCATTAATTATTGTATCTCCTTTACCTGTAACAAAGTAGCAGCCGGTTGAGTCTACATTAGGATGATATACAGAACCCGGAATTACTAGACTGTCTCCAATATTTAGGCTAAAATCGTAAACAGTTAGAAACGTATCAATTCTAAAAAGTAAGACCTTGCCTCCATCTTTAGTCATATAGTTTGTATCTAGAGTATAATCACTATATGTTAGATTTATGAGATCATATGAATAAGTTTTACGAATTAGTTTGGAGCAATTCTTTCCATTAATAATGGTATCTTTTTCAGCATGGATTTTTATATAGGAAATGGAGGGACCTCCATAGTATATGTTGTAATGCCATGTAGCATTTACTTTTGCAAAAGGTTGGTATTGCGCAAAGAATAATAAAGGGAACAATATATACAGAATAAAAAATAGAGTTTCTCTCATAATATCTTTTTTTTTCGCCGATTAGTTTTTCATCATTTTTATCTACCAAATATACAGATTTTCAGATAGAAAGACAAGAAAAAGGGTGGAAAGATTGCATGTAAAAAGAAATTATCTTGCTGAGCTGTCTGACTCAATCCCCCATGATTCTGCAAGAAATCCCTTCATTTCATAATTTCGTACCTTTGCAATCCAAATATGAAAAAAATGATTTCATTTAAGAACGTAAGAAAGATAACAACACATGTACTTCAAGAGATGAAGCTGAAAGGCGAGAAAATTGCTATGCTTACTGCCTACGATTTTTCTATGGCAAAAATTCTCGACAATACAGGCATCGATATAATTTTGGTGGGTGATTCTGCATCTAATGTAATGGCCGGACATGAGACCACTTTACCCATAACCCTCGACCAAATGATTTACCATGCGGCATCAGTAGTTAGAGCAGTAGATCGTGCGCTGGTAGTGGTCGATCTTCCTTTTGGAACCTATCAAGGTGATTCCAAAGAGGCATTAATTTCCGCCATAAGAATCATGAAAGAATCGGGTGCCAGTGCTGTAAAACTAGAAGGAGGATCTGAGATAGCCGAATCTGTTGAGCGTATTCTTTCTGCAGGTATTCCCGTTATGGGTCATTTGGGACTTACACCTCAGTCGATTTATAAATTTGGAACGTATAGCGTTCGTGCTACAACAGAAAAAGAAGCTGAAGCCTTGAAGAAAGATGCTTTATTGCTGGAAAAAGCGGGTTGTTTTGGAATTGTTTTAGAAAAAATCCCTGCTAAACTTGCCGCTGAAGTCAGTGCTTCCCTCAAAATTCCAACAATTGGCATTGGAGCAGGCAGTGGTGTTGATGGACAAGTACTTGTTCTTCACGATGTATTGGGCATAAATCAGGAATTCTCTCCAAGATTTCTGCGTCGCTATCACAATCTATTTGCAGAAATAAGTGGCGCGGTGAACAATTATATCCACGACGTGAAAAACGAAGATTTCCCCAATGAACGCGAACAATATTAAAATGGGGAAAGCGCCTAGTATTGCCGATCGTATTTTATTCGAAGACAATCATATTATTGTCTTTCAAAAATTACCCGGAGAAATCTCTCAAGGGGATAAAACCGGAGATCTCAGCCTTCCGGATTTACTAAAAACGTATATCAAAAACAAATACAATAAGCCGGGCAATGTGTTTCTGGGCGTTGTACACAGAATCGACAGGCCTGTTGGTGGAGTTATGGTTTTTGCAAGAACTTCAAAAGCACTAGGTCGGCTGAATGAATCCGTTCGAAATGGAGACTTCAGAAAAACATATCTTGCAGTTACGTACAAAGCTCCCGAACAAACCGAAGGAGAAATAAGGCAATATCTGGTAAAAAACCAAAAGCTGAACAAGAGTTTTCTTTCTAACGAGAAAGACGCCCAAGCCAAAGAAGCAATATTGAAATACAAGCTACTTGCAAGCTCCGATCGATATCATTTAATAGAAGTAGATCTTCTGACAGGCCGACATCATCAAATTCGTGTGCAACTTGCGTCTATGGGTTGCATTATCAAAGGCGATCTTAAATACAATGCACCACGGTCCAATCCTGATGGGAGCATTTCGTTGTATGCATATAAACTTGATCTGGTGCACCCGGTAAGCAAAGAGAAAATGCAGTTTACCGCAAAACTACCTAAGGAAGAGCCTTGGTTGAGCCTTTCAAAAAGTCTCAATGAATAGCTCTGATAGAGAACACAGATTACGCAGATTTCTCAGATTATTCTACCCTTAAGCACATTGATACACCTCCAATTTCCACAGATAGAATCAGGCAAGCATGATTCAGAATTTACTGTTTTTATAATTTGCACCAGCGAATTATGAAAACTATCTGTGTGCATCT
>JAFGWG010000179.1 GCA_016937255.1 Bacteroidales bacterium | reverse complement strand
TAAATTTATGAAACATACGGTCAACATATTCTAATAAATGAAATAGAAGTACTTCTATTTTAATTTTTTTATATATCTGTATATCAGCCTAAAATAGAAATAAACTAGATTTCTTCTATTTCAAAATAGATGATTAACGTCCCCTTCGGAGTCGGCGTTTTTGTGAAGATTGAAGGTTTTTAGGGTTTGCTTCTTTATCCGATATCTCGTAGCTTTGCAAAAAATAAAGCATGATTTCCTTTTTAGTTGCCATAGTGGCGCTGGTATTAGGTTATTTCCTGTATGGTGCTTTTGTGGAAAAGGTTTTTGGTGTTAATCCTGACAGGAAAACTCCTGCGTATTCCATGAATGATGGGGTAGATTATGTTCCATTGCCATGGTGGAAAGTTTTGCTGATTCAGTTTCTGAATATTGCCGGTTTGGGTCCTATTTTTGGTGCTATTGCCGGCGCAATGTGGGGCCCATCTGCATTTCTATGGATTGTGATTGGAAATATTTTTGGAGGTGCGCTTCATGATTTTTTTTCTGGTGCAATCAGTATTAGATTAAAGGGAATAAGCTTGCCCGAAATTACCGGTCGCTACCTCGGAAAAGGTATTATGCAATTCATGCGCGTTTTTACCATCGCTTTAATGATTTTGGTTGGTTCAGTATTTATCATTGGTCCGGCTGCAATTCTGGAAGGACTTACTCCTTTTAGTCTTGATGTAGCAGGACTTACAATTAGTACCAACTTGGCATTTTGGGCAGTGATTATTTTTGCATATTACTTTGTTGCTACTATGCTGCCGGTCGATAAAATAATTGGTCGCCTTTATCCCGTTTTTGGATTTGCTCTTATTTTTATGGCTGTCGGAATTATTGTGGCATTATTTATTGGCGACTATCATATTCCTGAATTATTAGGGAATATGAATAATCAGCATTATAGGGGTGGTGCTATGCCTATTTTTCCAATGATGTTTGTCTCAATAGCCTGTGGCGCGGTTTCGGGATTTCATGCTACTCAATCACCCCTTATGGCACGCTGTATAAAAAATGAGAAATATACCCGACGTGTTTTTTATGGCGCAATGGTAATTGAAGGTGTAGTGGCTCTGATTTGGGCTGCTGCAGCAATGGCCTTTTTCGGTGGCGTGAAAGGGTTAAATGATTATATGATTACAAGCAATGGTAATGCAGCATCTGCTGTTCATGTTATGAGCGAATCCCTTCTTGGTGGATTTGGAGCAGTACTTGCAATTCTTGGTGTAGTCGCTGCCCCCATAACATCGGGTGACACGGCTTTCAGAAGTGCCAGGCTTATTGTGGCTGATTTTGTAAAAATGAATCAAAAGCCTGTTCTAAATCGATTAATGATTGCCGTTCCTTTATTTCTTGTTGGTTTTCTTGTTACACAATTCGATTTTGCAATTATCTGGAGATATATGGCCTGGAGCAATCAAACATTAGCATTAATTACACTCTGGACGATTACGGTATATTTGCTGAGAAATAAAAAACTTTGGATTATTAGCTTCATTCCGGCTGTTTTTATGAGCATGGTGATTTTCTCTTATATATTGTTTGCTCCTGAAGGCTTGCAATTTTCATATCATGTTTCAGTTATTGGCGGAACAATAGCTACTGTAATTATTGTTGCCGTGTTTTTTTATTATCAAAAATTGGTGAAGAGGAAAAATCTTTATGAGGAAATCTGATTTTGTATTAAGAAATGATGTTGCAGAATGGTTTAGCAAACCATTGCACGAATTGCTTCGCTTAGCATCGGCAACGCATAAAAAGTATTTTCCTGATGGAGAGATATTTCTGAATACACTTGTATCGTATAAAACCGGTGGATGTGGTGAAGATTGTGCGTATTGTGCACAGAGTAGCCGCCATATTGAAAATTCTCAAAAAGCTGTTTTTCTTTCTGAAGAAGAAATTTTGGAAGAAGCGCGCTTGGCAAAAGAGAGCGGTGCTGGTCGAGTTTGTATCAGCGCTTCATGGAGGAAAGTTCCGAATAATGAAGAATTTGAAATAGTTTTGTCTGCCGGGCGAAAAATCAGAGCAATGGGTCTTGATGTATGTGCCACTTTGGGTACGATTTCAGAATCGCAGCTATTGCAAATGCAGGATGCAGGATTTTCAGCTTATAATCATAATGTAGATACTGGCGAAAATTATTACCCGAAAATCATTACAACCCGCACCTATTCAGAAAGGCTGGAAACGCTAAAACGGGTCCAGAGTAGTGGTATGCATTGCTGTAGTGGTGGAATTATTGGATTGGGAGAAAGCCTCGACGATCGCATTGATATGCTTCATGTACTTGCCGATAGGGAAGAGCCGCTTTTTACGGTTCCGCTCAACGTTTTGGTTCCTATTCCTGAAACACCATTAGAGAATGTAGAACCCATTGAGTTCTGGGATTTGCTTAGGGTGATTTCTGTGGCAAGAATTATTATGCCGAAAACCAGAATTTGTTTGGCGGCTGGTAGAGCAGAAATGACCGATGAACAGCAGGTTCTTTGCTTCATGGCGGGTGTGAATGCCGTTTTTGCCGGCGAGAAATTATTAACGACACAAAACAATAATCTGTATAAAGATAAATCTGTTTTCGAAAAACTAGGCTTGATTATAAAATGAGTACACCCGATTCCATAAAACGAATGTTGCATAAGCGAAAAGAAAATGGTCGGTTTCGTAGCCTACCTAAGCATGCGCAGGGTATCGATTTTTATTCGAACGATTATTTGGGACTTGCCGGAAACAAGGAATTAAGGACTTCTTTTCTAGAATTTCTTAATGAAAACAAAGAAGAATATCTTTTTGGCAGTACAGGCTCACGTTTGGTAAGTGGCAATTTGCCCATTTTTGAAGAGGCGGAGGCTATTTTTTCTGCGTTTTTTAAGTCGGTAAATTCGCTTCTCTTTCCATCAGGTTTTCAGGCGAATTTGGCTTTGTTTTCAAGTCTGCCACAGAAGAATGACCTTGTTGTTTATGATGCTGAAATTCATGCCAGTATAAAGTCATCATTGCGACAGTCAAATGCTGATTTGAGATCTTTCAAGCATAATGATTTGGATGATCTGAAACAGAAAATCAGACATCAAGGTGGGGAAGTGTATCTTGTGGTTGAGTCGGTATATTCCATTAGCGGTGATTTGGCTCCTTTGATTGGATTGACACAGTTCTGTGCCGAAAACAACTGTCGTCTCATTGTTGATGAGGCTCATTCCACCGGGATTTATGGGTTGGAGGGTCGCGGGCTATGTGTGGAAATGAATATTCAGGATTTGGTTTTTGCGCGTATTCACACATTTGGAAAAGCAATGGGATGTGCAGGGGCAATTATTGCTTGTAGTTGCGAACTGCGTGATTTTCTAATCAATTTTTCTATTCCTTTTATCTATTCAACAGCAATGCCGCCTGCTCAAGTCTATAATATGCTGTTTCATCTTGAGTATCTGAGAAAGAATTCTCATTTGATTTCGCAATTACAATCCAATATTCTTTTATTCAAAAATAAAGCAATTGAATATGAAATGCAAGACAGATTCAGCAATTTTAACCATATATTGAATCTTAATATTGGCGATGATGGTCTTTCTGTATTGTTGATGAATAATTTATGTAAAAACGGATTTTTGGTAAAAGCTATGCTGCCTCCAACGGTTCCTGATGGAGCAAGTTCTTTGCGAATAATCATGCATTCTACAAATTATATAGAGGAAATTGATAATTTATTTCTGCATGTGAAGAAACTTTTTTAATTTTACAGACGTTAAACGGAAAAAAAGGGGACATGAAAAAACTATTTCTACTCATTTTAATTATACCTTTTATAATGATATCTTGTGAGAAGAACACAAGTATTGTTATTTTTAAGAAGAAGATAAAATATCGAGTGAGTGGAACCACAACTGAAATACTGGTGACATACACGGATGAACGTGGTGATACAAAAATGGCTGGTGTTTCAACAGGTGCAATTCCCTGGGAATTAGAATTTTCCGTGCGTCCAGATACCTATCTATATCTGCAGGCCAAAAACACTAAAAGTTCAGGTGATGTGAAAGTGGAGGTTTTCCTTCGCGACAATATCTTGTTCTCTGATTACAATGATATGCCATTTGGTACAGCAACAACCAGTGGCTTTGTAAATTAGTGTTTCTTTATTGCAAATTCAATTTGAACTTCTGTGCCCTTTTCACTGGAATTGAAATTAAAACTTCCTTCTAATTGGTTTTCTGCCAGCATTTTTATTAGCTGAATGCCGCTGCTTTCTTGGTCTGATTCAAGTATCTTTATATCGAAGCCTGCTCCATTGTCTGAATAATTCAAACTTATCATATCTCCGATCGATGACATGCTGATACGAAGCTCCTTATTATCATGTGTGTTGTTGAAAGCATGATGTATGCTATTGTGAATGAGCTCGCTAACGATTAATCCTACGGGAATTGCGGTATCTATATCTGCATTGATATCGCCAATATCGAGTTTGGAGTTTACATGATTATTTTGGTCGAGGTTTTCAATAGCGTTGCATAAAATAGCTTCAAGGTATTTCTTAAAAGGAATGTCTTTGTAATTTTTCGAGAAATAGAAATCTTCATGCACTGCTGAAATGGCAAGAATTTTCTGAGAAATATCATTAAAAGCATGCTTAACTTTCTCGTCGTTTAATTTCTCATCATGCATTTTCATGAGGCTGAGTATCATTTGTAGATTGTTTTTTACTCTGTGGTGCATTTCTTTATTCAAAGCTTCTTTTTCGATGAGTGAAGTTTGAATGAAATCCTCATGCTTTTTACGCTCGGTAATATCTCTGGCAATTCCGAAAACTTCGATGGGCTTATCGCCTCTAAATCTCAAAAAACTGTTTACCTCTAAAATCATTTTTTCCCCTTGTCGAGTATAAGCTTCAATTTCATAAGAGGTTTGAGTGGTATCGCCTTTTAGTTTTTTACGTATATTCTCTTCAGCCCTTTTTGCACTATCTAGCGAAATGAATTGCCTCATATTGTGGTTTTGTAATTCATCATATTTATAGCCTAGCCATTTTTCTCCAATGGGGTTTACCGAAGTAAAATTGCCTTCAAAATCCATGGTATATATAAGGTCATTGGTTTTTTCGTAAATATCATTCAAGCGTTCCTGTGTTTCATGTAACTTGCTGTCAATTTCTTTAATTTCAGAAATATCTTCAGCCATTAAAACGATCATGGACGTTTTTTTGTTTTTTTCAACAATAGGATTAATAAATACTTTGGCATGGGCTTCATTGCTCCAATAGCTTTTATATTTTGTTTCAAAAACTAGACTTTCGCCACTCTCAATACAATGATTTACTTTATCGGTAATGCCACTTTCAATAAGGTTATCCAGCTTAAAAAGGTTGAATTTTTGCGTTTCGTCTTTCGAAGGTGAACCTAGCATCTCAAGTAAGCGGCGATTAATATCCACAATTTCTCCATTAGTATTGCTAATCATAATGCCAAGAGGTGAGTTTTCGAATAGAGATCTGAGTTTGCTTTCACTTTCACTAATCTTTTGCAAATATTGGTATTGCTCACTTAGATCGGTAAGTGATCCGACAATTCTCTCTCTATCTGTCTCCCTATCTACTATTGAAGCGGTAACAATTGTGTGCACCGTTTTGCCCTCTATATTTTGAAGGTCGGTTTTGTAGTTCACCACTTCGCCCGTTTTATGCAATGATTCGAGATATCCTACTCGATCATCTGGGTTTTTATAAAATTCAAGAATATTCCTTCCAAGAAAAAATTCTCTGGGTTGTCCAAAATATCGCTCAATCGATGGACTCATTTCAAGTATGGTGCCCTCTAAACTTACTTCAAAATACACATCCTGAATATGATGGAAAATTCGTTGGTACTTTTCTTCTTGCAATTGCATAGATCGCAATAATCGATTGTCTTCAGCTTTGCTTATTAAAAACATAATATAGTACTCAACCTGTTTTTCATCAGTAATAACCGGTGTAATATTCCCTCCTGAAAAGGAAGATATTTGATTTTTAAATAAAGAAGAAAAATCTTCAATATTAAGGTTGATGGAGTATCCGTTTTTTATTTCTTCAATGGTTTGGCTGCTGAGCCCTATTTCATTATAAAAGACTTTATGATGCAAGTTCATGGCTTGGGCAGGAAAGCCAGAAAATAGTTTGTGAAATGTTTCATTTCCTGTGAGCAACTTCCCGTCTTTGTTGAAAATGGCAAAACTGTAATTTGAAATATCGAGAATGCGAGTCATGTGATTATAAAGTGTAAGTGTCTTTTCACTCTCCGCCTTCTGAACAATAATGCTGTTTAGCATGTTCAAAATAAGATCGAATAACTCAAATATTGGTTTTTTAATCTCTTCATTACTAAGAATTCCAAATGCTGCTATTAAATTTTCTCCTGTGGAAAATCCAAAACCATAATAATGCGAGACGCCCAGCTCTTCTTCCCACTCAATATTTGTGTCCTGAGAAATATAATCCATAAATAAGGTGCGCAACGAAGGAAGTTTTAATAGTTGATGATTCAAAACTGCCGATTTATGTGAGGCTGCAACGGGTATTCTTTGTGGCAAATGTCCTTCGCTATAATATCGTGTAATGGTATTGCTAATATGCTTGTTTCCTACCATGGATTTCAATTCCAGACTCTCATCTTCCTGATTGTGCTTTGAAAAAAACAAAAGGGAATGATCGTGTCCTAGAAAATCATACATTTTTTGTATGGCATAAGCAATGATGTCTTCCAACTTCTGAAACTTATTAATTTCTCTGGAAAATTCAACCAAAGTTTTTGTATGAGAATGTATATTAATTTCTCCTTCAATGGCATCAAGCCTTTCATTAATTAGTTGAATTTTATCAGCACTTAAACCAGTATTGCTGAGGAGATTTCTTATTTCTTCCAAATTATCTTTCATTGCAAGAGGAATTTGTATATTTGATCAAAATAAACTTGTTTTCACAATCATCAAAGATAAACAAAATGCCGCTTGTTTTAAAAAATGCTCATTTTTTTGACTATCGCAACAACTCATCACAGCATACCAATATTCTCATAGAGGAGGGGCTAAAAGGGAAATTGAAATTCAGCAATGACATTAATAAGCTGATTGAAGATTTGCAAGATGTCAGAATAATTGATTGCTACGGAAAGATTGTAATGCGATCTTTTGTCAATGCCCATCAGCATAGTTATTTGAGTCTTACCCGTACTCATAAATTAAGTAGCGAAGATGATTTTGCCATGCGATTGAAAACGGGTGCATGGAAAATTGATAAGATTCTTGATGCGGAGATTCTTGAAGCAGCAACATTGTATTCTGCCATTGATGCATTAAAAAATGGGACAACCTGTGTGATTGAACATCATAGTAGCCAAACTTTTATCGAAGGCTCGCTAGAGGTTTTACAAAAATCATTTCATCGTGCGGGCTTGCAGTTTCTCCCGTGTTTTGAAATAAGCGATCGTCATAGCTATCTTGCTGCAGATGCTGCTTTGGCATATACCGATTCATGGTTGCGATCCAATCAGGGTCTTGTGGGTTTGCATGCAAGTTTTACGGTGGGAAATTCAACGCTTAAAAATGCGGTGGAACTTGCATCCAAGCATAAAACGGGAATTCATATTCATGCTGCTGAATCTACTACAGATCAGGACCATAGCCTGAAAGAATATGGAAAGACTGTTATTGAACGCCTCTTTGAAGCGGGAGTACTTGATGATCAAAAAACCGTACTTGCTCATGCAATTCATCTTAGTGATGAAGAAGCACGTCTGATTAATGAAAGTGGTGTGTATGTAGTGCAAAATATGGAAAGTAATTTGCGCAGTAATGTCGGATTCTTCAATTCTGAAGGCATTGGAGAAAATATTATGTTGGGTACCGATGGTTTGCACAACAATATGTTGCGTAGTGCAAAAATGTCATATCTAGCAGGACAGGGGTTCGATCAAATTACCCCTGAAATTGCAATTAAACGATTACGCACAGGAAATGAATATTTTGCAAAAAATAAGTTTTGTAGTGATTGTGAAAATAACCTTCTTATATTTGATTATCCATATACAGAAGAAATAAATTTGGATAATTTGTCAATGCATATGATTTTCGGAATGGAAAGTAAACACCTGTCTCATGTTATATCTCAGGGTGAAATTGTTGTGGAGGGCGGAAAACTGACTAAAATAAACGAGGAAGATAGTATGTATTTTATTCGCGAAATGACTCGTAAACTCATTAAATTGTTTGGAAAATGAAAAGCATTATAGCAACAGCACTGTTTATTATTGCTGCAATAACCTTGCAAGCTCAACAGGTAAATTTTAATATAGCCAGTAAGTTGGCGGCCAATTTTATGGATGCCCGGGCTAAAACAAAAGTATATGTGCAGGAAAGCGATTCCTACACTTTTAGCGATGCAGGCTTGCCTATTTACCACGTTGTTAACTTCTATCCTCAAGGGTTTGTAATTGTTGCGGCCGATGATAGACTTAGCCCGGTTTTGGCGTATTCTTATAATTCGTCTTGCCCTGAAAATGGACAAAATCCTGCTTTTTACTGGTGGATGCAGAGATATGTGAATGAAATAAATCAAGTTCGATCGGCAAATATTCCAGCCAGTTCATCCATATCAGAATTGTGGGCAGATTATCTCAATGCCGATATTCCTCAGCCAAAAGTGCAGCTGGAGCCTTTGCTTACTTCTACTTGGGATCAGGGGACATATTATAATGAGTTTTGTCCAGCTGATATTGCTGGCCCGGATGGAAAATGTGTAACCGGATGTGTTGCAACGGCCATTGGGCAATTAATGAATTATTTTCGCTGGCCTCAAAATGGATTGGGCTCATATACCAGTGAAGATACTGTGTATGGTACGTTGTCGGTAGATTATGGAGCAGCAGAATATCTTTTTAATGAAATGGCTGTAAATGTAAATCGCTCAAATCCAGAAACTGCTGAGTTGATTTATAATATTGGCGTTTCGGTAGATATGCATTATGGCCCCAGTGGATCCGGAATGAATAATCATAAGGCAGCACATACCATGAAAACATTTTTTAGGTATATTGATTCAACACAGTATATCTTTCGCGATTCTGTTTCAATTGACTGGGATAGTGTAATGGTTGCACACCTCGATCAGAAGCTCCCTATGTATTATGCGGGTTGGTCAGATACAAATTATGTGTCGGGTCATGCCTTTGTTTGCGATGGATACCAGGATACCGCATTTTTTCATTTCAACTGGGGTTGGGGTGGTAGCTACGACGGATTCTTTAATGTGGATAATCTTTCCCCAGGTGGTGCCAATTTTACTTTAATGCATGAATTGGTAATCAATATGTATCCCGAAGGTACTTATCCCTACTATTGCAACGGAGCGGACACAGTACATTCCCTCGATGGTACAATTGATGATGGCAGTGGTCCTCTTTTCGAATATCAGAACAATATCAATTGCTCATGGCTTATTGCACCTAACGATAGCATTCAAAAAATTGAATTGGAGTTTTTGCGTTTTAATACTGAAATGGGAAATGACATTGTAACCATTTATGATGGACCCGATGCATTGTCACCAGTGTTGGGGACTTTTAGCGGTTCCACATTGCCAACAGCTCTAGAATCGACAGGAGATAAAGTTTTTATTGTCTTTCAAAGTGATGCAGCAAATACTTCCGATGGATTTTTGTTGACTTATAGTGCTGTTAAATATTCTTATTGTTCTTCATTATTGACTTTAACTGCAGATGCTGATACGATAACCGATGGTAGTGGATCATTTGATTATAATGGTAATGTGTTTTGCCGGTGGCGGATAGATCCTGTTTCAGGCGATCCTTTGCTCTTAGGCTTTACGGAGTTTGATCTTGATTCTACCGATTATCTTAGGGTGATTGATCATACTAATTCTCAGGTGCTTGGTGAATATCGTGGAAATGCATTGCCTCCAACGGTGTACAGTCCGAATGGGACCCTGACGGTTTATTTTAAAACCAATGCTACTGCTCAGGGCGATGGTTTCAAAGCCTGGTATCGTACATCTGCTACCGCAATTAACGAAAGTGAAAACGGCGAATGCATCTTATTCCCAAATCCTGCTGAATCATATTTTATTGTTTCCGGAGTTTTCGAAAATATAGAAATTCGTGCTTATGACCTTAGTGGTAAACTCTTATATTCTCTTTCTGAGCTCGTTTCTGTAGATGATATAATTAAGGTAGATATTTCCTCATGGAGTAGGGGAATGTATGTGATTGAAGTGGAGGGTGAAGATTTCCTTAAAACATTTAAACTGGTGAAATAATGAAAGATGCTGTTTCCAATATTATTGTGGTTGGAGATCGGGTATTAATTAGTCCCAAAAAAGAAAGCGAGCAAACTAAAACTGGATTATACCTCCCACCGGGATTTCAGTCGAGAGAGCAAATTCATAGTGGCTATGTGATAAAAGTAGGGCCAGGCTATGCTATTCCATCTAATGAAGAGGATGAACCATGGAAAAATGGGGTGCAGGAAAATGTCAGGTATATTCCTTTGCAGGCTAAGGAAGGTGATTTAGCAATATTTCTCAAAAAAAATGCCATAGAAGTGATGATAGGCGATGGAAAATACTTCATCGTGCCGCAAAATGCTATATTATTATTGGAACGGGATGAATAATGGCATCGAATAATGCTTGTTGCTTAGGATGAAATTTCAGTATTTATCTCAAATGGCTCCATTAAATACTTTTTTACAGCACATTGATTCGCAGTTTTTATAACTGCATCTTTATATTTTTCTGGAAAATCTTCAGGAAGTTTAATGTCGAGATTTACAGCTTTTATGCGGCGAGCCTCTTGATCATAATCTATTTTCTGATGAATTTCTATTTGATCTGCTGGAATGTTTCGTAAATCGCAAAACTGCTTTATATAAATTCCGGCACAAGTTCCAATAGATGCCAGAAAAAGGGTGAAAGGCTCAGGTGCGCTTCCTTCTCCGCCTCCACGTTCAGCCTGATCTGTTTCAATAATGAAATTGCCGGTGTCCATAAACACTTTTTTACCGCCTGGAAAGTACACTTTCATAAATTGTTTTTGGCAAAGTTATGAATTCCCATTTAAAGCAATAAGGGCGCAAAGAAAACTTCTTTACGCCCTTTGTTTTTTTTACGGATACATTATTCCAAAATAATCTCCATCGTGCGTTCAAAGTAATTGTTATGAATCTTCAGGTAATATATCCCTTTCTGGAGTCCTGAAAGATCGAGAATTTCAGTGGCAACAGACCTAGAAATTTCTTTTCGCATAATGGCGTCGCCCAGCAAATTGTATAAAATCATTTCTGCATCCTGATACGTGCCAAGATCAAAATCAACATAAATAATTCCGTTGCTTGGGTTGGGATATAGCGAAATGAAAATATCATCATCGCTGCCTTCAATATTGGTGGTGAAAGCGACATTATAAGTTTGAATGTCTGTACATGACCAATCGTCGGTAATGGTAACGGTATATGTGCCAGGCAAAAGCCCGTTAATGTCCTCGGTAGTGGCACCATTGCTCCAGCTGAATAAATAATTGGTACTGGCACCTGTAATGGTCAGGTCAATGGCTCCATCGGCACAAAGTCCACACGAAGCGTGTGAGATAATTTCATTTACAGTGAAATAACCGTTATTATAGAGGGTGTATGAGTCTGTGAAATTACAGCCACTTACAGTATCTGTAATAGTAACGTTATAAGTTCCTGCATTTAGCCCGCTAAGGGTATCACTTGTTGCACCAGTACTCCAGAGAATATTGAAGTATCCTGATCCACCACTGATATAGAGAATGATTTGCCCTTGTCCGAAATTACAGAAATCATCATCTTCGCTACTTGAAACAGCAAAACTTGTTTGATTTTGAACAATAACAGTTTCTACAAAACTACACCCGGTGCCATCTGTTATGGTACATGAATATGTTCCCGCATTTAGATTTGAAATATCTTCGCTTGTTGCTCCATTACTCCACAAATAACTAACTGTGCCACTGGCTCCTGAAACATTAAGATCAATGCTACCAATGCTGTCGCCACAGGCATCGTTAATTACAGATGAGCTTACAATGAACCCGGTATTATTAATGACGTCGCCAGAAAGTATGGTTGAACATCCTGTGCTATCGCTTACTTCGCATGTATAATTGCCAGCACTAATCCATTGATTATCTTCTGTACTCACACTATTAGACCAATTGAAATAGTAAGTTCCAGCTGGCACAACACTTATGAAAATCCCACCATTGCCATCGCCACAGTTTTCATTGAGAATGGAATCTACCTGTGCAGTAAATGGTGTAATATTGCTAATGGTTACGGTTGTGTCTGTACTACAGCCAAATTCATTGATTGTAATGATGTATGTGCCGGCACTTAGGTTGCTCACCACGGTTGAAGCAATCGGACTTCCATTTAGTTCATAATCATACGTGGATCCGCCTATTGGTGAGAATACAATCTGACCCTGACCATTTCCGCACGACTCATCTGTAAGATTTACATAAGCAAAATCAAGGCTGTTATTAACCAATGATTGAACGGTATAAGGTTGTGTAATAATTTTGCAGGATGATGCATCGGTAATGGTGAGGGTATAGATTCCACCGGTAATATTACTCAGATCCTGAGTAGTGTCGCCATTGCTCCATAAATAACTATATGGTCCAACTCCGCCACTTATACTGATGTCAATGCCACCGGCAAGGTTATAACAGTACTCATCATTTGTTATAGAATTGTCAACTTGGAGTCCATTGGTTAAATTAAGAATTTCATAGTCGTAGAAAATATTACATCCTGTAGAGTCGCTAATGGTACAGTAATATGTTCCAGCAGCCAGGTTGCTGAGATCTTCGCTAATGTCTCCTGTACTCCAGGAATAAGAGTATGGTGTAGTTCCACCGGAAAGTGTCAGATCGATATATCCTGCAGAATCGCCACAGTTTTCATTGGTTTCAATGGAAGAGGTAATTGAAAAACCATTGGTGAAATTACTTACGTATGCACTGTCTTGTGCTTCGCAACCAAGAGCGTCAATAATGTATACATAGTACCAGCCCTCGCTAAGGTCCTCAATATCTTCGTCAGTATCGCCATTACTCCAGCTAACTGAGCTTGGAGAACTTGCTCCGGAATATGTCAAGTCAATTTCTCCATCGCCCAAACCACAATTTTCATCACTAACCACGATATTATCGATTTGAAGAGTTCCGTTGGTATTAATGAGACTTGCACTTGCAGTATCAGCACATCCGTTTTGATCGGTGACGGTAACACTATAATATCCGGCACTAAGTGCAGTAATATCTTCGCTGCTTGCTGTGTTGCTCCATGAATAAGTATAAGGTGTAATCCCTCCGTTTACAGTGATGTTTACCGCTCCATTATTGTTTCCGCAGCTTTCATCAGTATAATCGACATAAGAAATGGCAAAATTGCCACTAATATCTCCTACAGTTCCATTATAAATGGTTGTACAGCCAGATGCATCGCTGATTACGCAGGTATAGTTTCCTGCATTCAATCCAATGATATCTTCAGTATTGGCTCCATTGCTCCAACTAAATGTGTATGGAGTACTTCCTCCTTGTATCTCAATATCAACCTCTCCATCCATGTTTCCACATCTCTCGTCAATAATGGTATCTGAATTTACCTGTAGGTTACCGGGATTATTGTGAACCGTTGCAGAATAGGTAAGTACACACCCATTTCCATCTGTACTGGTACAGCTATAAACGCCTGCACTAAGACTGCTTTGGTCTTGCACAAAGCCACCATTACTCCATAAATATCCAATTGGATTGGTGCCACCGCTAAGAATAACATCAATAGATCCACTTCCATCTCCGCATTGCTCATCTGTTACATTAATTCCCAACATAGTGAAATTGCCAGGATCGTTGTTTACGGAAAATGCACTTGAAACAATGGTACATCCATTCTGATCGCTTACCGTAATGATATAATTACCTGCGGAAAGTCCAGAAATATCTTCAGATGTTTGGCTACTGTTCCAATTATAAATGTATGGTCCGCTTCCACCAACAATATTTACATCTATACTGCCCGTTCCATTTGAGCATATTTCATCGGTAATGTTAAAATTATTGATGGCAAGAGTACCAGCATTGTTTGAAACAACAATACTATCGCTAATGACACAATTTGCGTCCGTTACAGTGTAATAATAGGTGCCGGCACTTAAAGAACTGAGGTCTTCGGTGGTAGCTCCAGTATTCCAATTATAGGTAATGGGTGCAATACCTCCACTTATGGTTAAATCTATGCTGCCGTTTCCAGTTCCGCAGTTTTCATCACTTACTGCAATATTGCTTACTATAAATGAACCGCTATAACTATTAATAGTATATGGCCCAGCAATAAGATCACAGAAAAGATTATCAGAAATTGTACAAGTATAAGTTCCTGAGCTAAGACTGTTTATATCCTGAGTTGTAGCTCCATTAGACCAGTTATAGGTAAATGGAGTGGCAGTACCACCTATGCTTAGGTCAATAAATCCATTATTATCGCCACAAGTTTCATTGCTAATGATTTGATTTACAATGCTAAGGCTGCCAGTGTTATTAACGATGCTGGCATTGGCTTCAATTTCACATCCTTGATTATCTGTAATAGTACAGGAATAATTTCCTGCAGCCAGGCTGTTAATGTCTTCTGTTGTTTGACCACTGTTCCATGAATATAAAATGGGAGCAGTGCCACCTGAAATCATGAGGTCAATTGCTCCATCTGCACTACCACAATTTTCATCTGTGATTATGGTATTTAGCAAGCTTAATGTTCCCATATTTTCATGTACAGTAGAATTTACAAATATTTGACAACCGTTTTGATCGGTAACAGTACAAGAATATGAGCCTGCGTGAATATTACTTAGATCCTCAGAGGTGCTTCCATTGCTCCAATTATAAATGTAAGCGGGTGTTCCATTGATGACTGTAATATCAATAGACCCTTGTGAATTATTGCAAATCTCATCGCTGGTAACGATATTGGCCAAATGCAGTGTCCCTGATTCATTAATAAGAGTGAGGTTTCCGGTTTCAAGTTGACAACCATTTTGATCTGTTATCGTAGCCGAATATGTTCCTGCACTCAGGCTGCCTATATTTTGTGTAGTAGCACCATTAGACCAGTTAAAGATATATGGAGTAATTCCCCCACTCATGTAAATTTCGATTTCTCCCTGATCGTTTCCGCACACTTCGTTGTCTAAATCAATATTATCGATATTTAGTGTTCCACCATCATTTTCAACGGTGAATGTGGGCGTAGTAATGGAACATCCATTATTATCGCTTACAATGCAATAATAATCACCTTCACTTAGATGTAAGAGGTCTTCACTTGTGGCTCCATTTGACCAACTATAAGTATATGGTAACTGCCCACCATTAATGAGAATATCAATTGAACCTTCATTATTATTACATACTTCATCTACTGCATTTCCCCAGGTGTATGATAATGTTCCGCTAATATTATTTATACTTGCTGTGGAAACAACTGAACAATAATTTCCGTCTGTTACAGTAATATTATAAGTCCCGGCCGGAATATTTGTGAGATCCTGTGTGCTGGCCCCATTAGACCAGGTGTAAGTATATGGCAGAGATCCACCACTTACTGTCATATCAATGGCTCCCTGATTGTTTCCGCATATTTCATTAGTTGTGTTGAATCCAAGAATCGCAAGAGTTCCACTCTGATTATATACATTGAAATTTTGAATGACTTCGCAATCTTCGCCATCGGTTAGGGTGACAGTGTAGCTACCAGATATAAGTCCTGAAATATCTTCGGTTATTGCCCCACTTGACCACTCCGCAGCATAAGGAGAATTGCTTGTAAATACTGTGATATCAATGGCTCCATTGGTATTGCCACACATTTCATCAGTAACCGTAAAATCAGTAATTTCAAGGTCGCAATCAGGAATACAATTCCCAACATAATTGACAATCGTGAATGAATCTATTTTTGAGCACAAGTTAATGTCGTAAACGGTTACATGATAAGTGCCTGCAGAAAGCTCGTCAATGGTTGCAGTAGTTTCTCCAGTTGACCACAAATAGGTATATGTAGAGGTGCCTCCTGAAGTACTTAAGGCAATGATACCTTCTGCATCACCACAATTTTCATTGGTAATAGTTGCTGTATTTACTATTGGATTAGGATCGTTAACGGTATAGTTGCCTATGCTGATACAACCATTATCATCTGTGACGGTTAATGTATATGTTCCATCTGAAAGAGAACTAATGTCTTCAATAGTATCGCCATTACTCCATAAATAAGAAAATGGAGTAGCGCCGTTGGTCATAGTTATATCTATTGCGCCATCAAATGAATTGTAGCAAGTTTCATCGGTGATAGAAGAAGTCATTGCCACTGAAGCGCCATTTGGAATATTAAATGTCATAGTAACTTCACAAGTACTGGCATCATGCACTGTTACTGTGTATGTTCCTGCACTCAGTCCAGAAATATCCTCAGATGTGGCACCATTACTCCAGTTGAAACCAAAGGGTGGGTAATCACCACTAACTGTAATGTCGATTGCACCATCATTTGATCCGCAAGCAGCATTCGTAACTCCGCCGCTAACATTAATTGAATCGGGCTCAATTAGCGTGATGGTTGAGTCGGGTAAATCTGAAGTTAAACTAATGCTCCATTCAAAAATATACCCGTTATCTTTACTATAATTGTCTGTTATATTTAGGCTCCATGTTCCATTAAGAGTTGTTCCAATAAACCCAGATAAATTTTGCACTGGGGAGTATGAACCAGCTGGTAAATAATAATCTGACAATACATTACCCCAGGTTGATGTATAAGTGTAATACGGAACGCTTCCTGATTGAATTTCACTCCCCATGGTTCCATATACCGGAGTATTTGTCCAGCAATAATTATATCCAACTCCAGGTGTTGTATTCGATGCATTCCAGTTGTCAACTGGTCCGGAGGCAACAGGTTCACCCATATTGCATGCATCGTATGTACCTCCTGTTGGACCTACGTTTTTTAGCATAACAGTAGATCCGTTTGGTGCTTCTAGTTCAATTGTAAGATCATTTGCATAGGAGTGCTCCATTAAAGCACATATAGAATTGATTTGTTGCTCAGAAGTAAGTATTTGGCCAGCATTGAATCCTGAAATCACAATATCGCTGGTATAGGATACTCCGTTTCCATCTGGAAGAAAAGTAGTTCCTGCATCAAAATCACCACCTACAACAAGTGCCTCAGCAGAACAGCCATATTGATCACTTACTTCAATTTGGTATGTTGAAGCCGGAAGATTATTTATTGGTAAAGCTGATGAGGGATATGAAATACTGTTTCCTGTTACTGTATCAGTTAGTGTAACTTGATATGGCGGACTGCCACCAGTGATAGTTACATCAATAATGCCTGAATTGTCGCCAGCACAATCGAGGTCGGTGCCACTAAGAGAGAATTCAATAGGTTGATTATCATCAATATATAGAAATACAGTGTCGGGGTCTTCACATGGTCTCGGATAAAAACATAATTCAACACTTTCTTGTCCTTCTGTGATTCCATCTGTATATGAGTCAATAATAATTGTTGCAGAGGTCTGCCCTGCAGGGATAACAATAATGGAATCGATAAATGCATAGTCAACTCCATTGGTGGCACTTCCTCCAATTTGAATAGGAATTGAAGTGTTTTGACTTAATGCACTATCAATTTCAAAAGTAAAACTTGCCTGAATACACCCTTCAAGGGCCGTATTATTCGAACTATAAGTGTATGAAGTAGCCGAAACATTTGATTGAACCAATGAGTTTTCCTGCAAAAGAACAGCAGCATCCAGAGCTGCATCACCGGCATCGGCAATCATCAGTTTTAGTGTATATGTTTCACAAGGAATGAGTCCGCTTTTGCTGGCAGTCATTAATGTTGTAAATCCATCATACTCAATGTTTGAAGTGAAAGGAGCATTCTCATTATCTACATAGTATTGCCAAAAATAACTGGAATTAATCGTATTAATGGATATAGGCGTTGTAGTTCCGGGAACTACGGCTAGATTCTCTTCTCCAACAATTCCAGGGCCACTGATATAAAAGGCGAAAACATCATTAAATGATGAGCCTACCCATTCATTATATTCTTCTGAAAGGAAAATATAATTGAACTCTATATCTTCAGACTGTACCTCGAAATCAAATTGCAAAACAACTGCATCTCTTGTTGTTTGCCCAGATAGGTTGGATAGTAAAGTATTTCCGGGTCCGTTAAATACAGTTGATGTGCTGCCATTGGTATTGGGACCAACCGCATCGAAAATACTTCCAGTTGACATTATCACACCAGAGTTTACATTAAGACCAGCTCCAGAAAAAGTAAAAGTACCTGATTGACTGGCGTTTCCACTTACACTGGCATTGGTAACGGTTATATTATTGCCGGCCAGATTTTGCGCCAGATTTGTACCATTGAGAGCGCCGCCGGTAACCACTAGCTGTGCCTGAACTTGATATGAAAAGGCCAGCGCAGAGATAATGATGAAAGTGCTTATTATCTTTTTCATGTTGGATGGTTTCAATTATTGAAGAATGACTTTTTTAACTTGTATGCGATCGCTTGCAGTTGCTTTGATGTAGTACACACCTTTAGCCAAATTGCTACAATCATATCGATACAATATATCACTCTGATTGCCAAAGAATTCGCCGTGAATGAGTTGCCCACTTATATTGAATATGCTTATACTGAAATCAGAATTTGCTTCAGCACTAATCTCCACAATGAAGTATTCGCTTCCCGGGTTCGGATAAACAAGCATATCGAAATCATTAGAAATTTCATTTATGCGTGTTCCAATGGAGACATATACCGTCCAGTCTTGATTGTCAATCCCATTTTCTGCCAAAACATTATAAATGACAGCTGAGGTGAAATTATTCACACTTATCCCGCTTTGCTGAGGAGTGCCTGTAATGGTAGCACTTGCTCCTCCAGATAGGGTAAATGTAGCAGTGAGCGCATTGAGAAGAGTGCCATTTGTGACTTCTATATGCACTTCATGTAAAGCAGGATCAATATTTGCGGGTCCCGTTTGCTGTGGAAAGCTGTATGCTAGAATATCGGTTGAATCGCTTAGTTGATCAAGGAAATCAACATGTAGCGCAGTGTCTCTGTAATGAGCTACCGATGAAGCACTGCCTCCGGTGAAAACAAGATCAAGGAATGTAATGGCCATATTACTGATATCGTCGGAATCGAAATGACTGATTGCATTTCCGCTTAGTTTAATGATTGCAGTGGAATCTGTTAATATAGCAATTTGAGTGCTCAATCCGCTTGGAACATTAGCTACAGAATAGTGAATGGTTTCAGTTAAATTTCCAACAATGCTGAAGGTGTCTGCAAATAACAATAACTGAATTGAATCTCCGATGCTTCCATCATTTAGAATGGATTCATGAAAAGTGTTGGAATCCCATACTAGAGTTTTGGGTGTATTGTCGAAGAAATCGATATGAATGTCATTTTTGCTATCATTTTCAACGTAATATGCATATTGCAAATAGGCTGCATCGAGAAATTCTACGCTTAGATTAAAAATATCATCGGCATCTCCATGTGAAGCAGCATTGCCAAGAAGTGAAAGCTCTGCTGTACTATCGCTGGTGGTATTTAACTCTGCTATAAGTCCAGGAGGAACATTTGCAATAGTATAATGGGTATTTTCAATCATGGTTCCCAATATGGAGAATTGAGCATCTTGTAATTCAATATGAAGTGTATTTCCAATGCTTCCATTATTGTAGAACGACTCTGTTAAAACACTGTCCCAGACCATTTCAGGTATAGGATTATTACAAGCCCCCGGGGTGGGAACAGCTGCTTCGTATGTTGCTGTATTTCTTTGACCACCGCTTCCATTTGGAAGACGTGAACATGAATGCATGTTTTTGTCGCCAAGATTATCTTCATTGATTTGGGGTTGCCCCATATTGAGAAGAAGAAGTAGCTGAATGTCAACAGGGTCATTGGTTCCGTAAACGATAGCATCTTCAAGATTTACAGTTGTAACTGGTGTTCCTGCTGGCAGATTTGCTGCATTGTCTTTGTAAAGTGCTACAGCATCAGCTCCATTTTGGAGCAATCCGTTTGGAAAATTCAAATCAGATTCCGTTAGTGACGAGTTGCCAAGCACAAAATATCCCAAACTATCGGTTATCTGTCCATCGAGGTCAACACTGTAATAGATCTGATCGGAGCTGCCATCGTAAAAGGCAATTGCATATTCATCGAGAGGATAATTGCCAATTCCGCCATCGTAAATTTCTACAAATTCAAGAGTGTCACTACTTTGGTCGCAATCTATTTCATTGATTAATATCGTTGCAGGAGGTAGCAATAAATTGAATTCTATTTCAACGAACTGTACAGCCCCAGTATCTGTAGCATAATCATCGCAAACATGGAGAATCCAGAGTCCATTAGGGTTGGAATTGTCGTACCAGTCTGTGAAATCTCCTTCAGGTATATAAGATCCGATATAGGGTGGGGTACCTGCTGTAATAAGCCCATCTAGCCCACTCATGTTGAAATTGGTATACTGTGTACATGTTCCATCTATCAATCCATAGTCGTTTCCATTTCCTCCATTATTGGATGTTAGATTGACTATAACGCCGTTGGGTGATTCAAGGCTGATATCAAGATCCATATCACCAGTATGTTCAATAATGATATTAATGTCAGTCACTTCAACATTGTTTCCCAGCATATTTCCAACGGCATTGGTTACTTGAATTGGAATATCAATGCAATCCGCATCAGGAATGCTGAAATTTATTTCACAATTGGATGGGTTTGATATAGGATCAATATATGTTGTAAAGGGTTTTGGACCCGACCACATGCTGCTGTCTGCTGGTCCGCATATAGAGCGTATATAAAACTGGTAATGAGTTTCAGCAGTTAAACCGCTTATAGGGTATGGGTTATTGGTTACCCCACTTATCAAGGTTCCTGTTCCCAGTGCAAATCCTGCAGGTCCATATTCTATTTCCCATTCTGTGGCTGAACCCATTTCAGTCCAACCTAAATTTGCAGAGTTGTTTGTAAGATTGGTAATGGTTAATGCTCCAGGTGGAATACAAGATGGCATTTCGTCGAAAACTATATCATCTATGGCTATATCACCATAAGCGTACGAGCCTGTAATTCCACGAAAACGAACTTGAACTGTATCGCCAAATGAGGATAAATCAATAAATATTTGAGCCCAGAAATTCCCTTGTTCTCCGGCAAGTTGCCAGTAGTTATTCACCCATCCACTGCCATCATTTACATCGAGATCTAGGCTGCCAATATCAGAACCATACATATGATACCAGAAACTTACTCCCGGATTACTTAGTGTGTTTAAATCTATCCATGGGCTAAGCAAGTCAGCTTGCAATGAAGGAAAGTTTGGAGTTGACGCTTCTGTATAAGCAAAATAGCCAGAGCCTGTTGTATGATCAGCATCTGGCCCAGTATTGATAGACGGTGTGTTTTGCGCAAAACTCCAGTTGAAATCATCTCCAATGTCATTTGTCCAGCAATTGGGTATGGCTCCACCGTTTTCAAAATCTTCGGTATATGGCGCTGTATATATTGCACAAGCAGTAGTAATGCTTAGTGGTCCTATCCATTGACTGGTGTCACCAGATCCGCAGTCGGATTGAACATAAAAATCGTAATTGGTGATTGGAGAAAGTCCATTTTGTGTATGTGGATTATTGCTTGTAGGAACAATGGTTCCGGCTCCAAGTGCAAAACCTGCAGGACCATATTGAATATTCCAATTTAACGCCGAACCAATCTCTGTCCATTCTATAATTGCTGATGTGCTTTGTACTAGTGTTGATGCAAGATTAGAGGGATATGGACACGTAGGCATTTCGTCGATGCTGAAATCATCGATAGACATATCAGAGAAAGCATTATCTCCTGTTATTCCTCGAAAACGAATTTGAACAGAATCACTATATGAATTAAGATTTATTAGTACGTCATTCCATGCATTTCCTTGATCGCCAGAGAGTTGCCAGACGTCGTTTGTCCACGATGTTCCATCATTAATATCAAGATGCAATGAGCCCATTGAGGATCCGTACATGTGATACCAGAAATATAGGGCTGGTGCAGAAAGACCAGAAATATCAATCCAAGGCGATAAAAGATCTGCCTGCATTGAAGGATTATTTGGATAGGAAGCTTCTGTAAACGCAAAATAGCCGCTTCCTGTAGTATGGTCTCCATCAGGTCCTGTGCCTGTTGAAGGTGTGTTTTGTGCAAAACTCCAATTAAAATCATCTCCTGGTTCATTAACCCAGCATGTTGAAATCTGACCTGTATTTTCAAAACTCTCTGAATAAGGAGCCATTATACTGAGGCAATTTGTGGAAAAGGTATATGGCCCTGTCCAAACGCTTGAATCCCCGGGTCCACAATATGACTGTACATAAAAATCATAGGTCGAAGCGGGACTCAATCCAATGAGATTATAAGGATTATTTGTTGTTTGATTAATCATCGTTCCCGAACCCTGAGAAAAGGATGTGGGTCCGTATTCAATATTCCAAGAAGTAGCAGTTCCTATTTCTAACCATGAAAGAATTGCTGTTGTTTGAGAAATATTGCTTGCTAATAAGCTTACCGGCTGCGGGCAGGTTCCATAGGATGTGAAGTTGAATGTGAAATCGAAACCATTTTGAGACCAGCGATCATCCCATTCGATATAGTAGGTGGTGCCTGCGCTTACTGGTATTCCATTAAGGAAAGAGGCAAATTGATAAGTTGTGCATTCATCATCTGATGTTGCAAGTTGATTTAGGGTAGCACAGCTTCCATCATAAATATAAAGCCTAGTGTCAATGCTAGATAGATTACAGGCAGAAACATCTATAACCCCAGCTGTAGGTGCTGTAAAATAATACCAGTCAGCATTTGTGGCATCTATATTTGTTGCTCCACCCCCAGTGGCTGGACCATTCGCAGTATAGGTGCCGTTTGTAATAATTTGTACTGCCGTTGCACAATTGTCACCTTGAGCCATGGCAGAATAAGAAATTGCTGTTGATAATAACAGAAATAGGATAAAGATATTTCTCATTGGTGGTGGTTTATGTTTTGCATCCCTCAAAAAAACATTATACCTTAATATAATGCATTTCAAATATAGACATATTTTTTCAGTGCAGGTTGTCTATATGCAATAAATACTTTTATTTAAAAATATATTGATGCAAATCATTATGTTAAAGCCTTGAGCTTTACGGGAAGGTTAGATTCCTGAATTTTCCCAATCCGCAATCTTTCCCTAAATTTTTAAACCCAAATGCATTATTCCCCCAAGATCATAAATCTTTGAATGACATAAATACACTAGTTCCTTGTCTTCTCTTTTACAGATTTCTTCAAGTAAATTGGCTGTTGGGTTGTTCTTATTTCCGCAGAAAAGTACTTTTTCGTCGAAAATGCCTAAAGTGCCTCCAATAAAGCCGTTTCCTGCTCCGGGTAAAATGATGTTTCTTGGGTCGGAATAGAAGCAAGGGAGCTCTTTTTGAAGCATGGTCTTTTCAATGCCTCTGTCGCTACAGATATAGCTTTTACCAATTTTAAACAAATTACAGGCAATATATCCCTGCTTCACTTCAATAATTTCAAGGTCTGTGCATGAATTTTTTATCACTTCATCGCTGTGTGCACTCAAAACCGCAATTTTATCATCAATAAATACATTATAGTGGGCGGTTTGCGGGTAGCGAAACCCTACGGCATTTTTACCTTCTTTAAGTTCAAAGTTTAAGCTTTGTAAGTATCTAAGGGTGTCGGGCGGAGTATTGGGCGCATGCACAACTTGCTTACCAGTTTTAGCTATAAATATATCAGGATGTCCGCCAATAGCAGGATATACAATCTTCCCGGCATTGAAATAATGAATATCATCATATGCTTGAAGCTTTTCTTTGGCCTCGGGTGGACAGCGGTAATCAATTATAAATGGCATGAATTTCTCCTTTTTCTATATTCTCATTCTGCAAGATACGAAAATCCGGTCTATTTTTCTGAAGTTCCTTCAGATTTCCTTTCTCAAACCCTAGCGCAGCATTAATATCCGATGGGTGAACCTCAAAACCGATGATTTTCTCATCCTTTTGCAATAATAATTTGGCTTTTTTCATGAAAATGGTCGCCTGTACCAATTGTCGAAACGCAGGATGCCACGGCCCAGCCAGTAATTTTCCATTATGCAGAAATTCAGATGGATGCAAGCCGCATTTGTAAATTAAAACATCGTTTTCTTCAAATAGTTGATAAATCGGTGCAGTTTGATTCACTGCTTCGCTAAGGCTCAAAGGCTCATATTTGCCGTCTTTATACATCTCTGCAAGCGCAGTATCTTCCAAAACCAGTAAAGGATAAATGCGTGTGCCTTCCGCTCCAAGCTTCACAATTTCCCGGGCTGTTTCCAAGCTTTTTTCGGCGGTATCTCCCGGTAAGCCGATCATCATTTGTATGCCAAGTGTAAATCCGGCAGATTTTATTAATTGTGCTGCACGGCGAACATCTTCTGATCTATGACCTCGTCCACTACGGCGTAAAATATCCTCATCCATCGATTGTGCACCGATTTCAATGGTTTTTACATGGTATTTCTTCAATACATCCAAAATTTCATCATCAATATAATCGGGTCGTGTACTGATGCGAATTCCATTTATATCGCCGTTTTCAACAAAAGGAGCTGCTAGTTTTAGATATTTTTTTTGTTCATCAATGGAAAGTCCGGTATATGACCCTCCGAAAAATGCAATTTCACAAGTCCGCTCAGCTGCTTTTATTGTTTTCAAATGACTTTCAATAATATCAAGCACATCCTCTTCAGATGGCAATGATTCCACCGCTGTTATATTCCGCTGATTGCAGAAAACACACTGGTGCGGGCAAGCCAACTCTGGTAAAAAAATAGGAATTATACTATGCGATTTCATCAATAATAGCCTTCGCGTTTGCGTAAGATCCACTCAACTGTGAGGAAAGCCAGAATTACGAAGAATAGCCATTTCCATTCACGCAAATCCTGATATTGCATCTGGGTACTGTATGTTTTCTGGAAAGCATTTCTTTCTTCGAGTGCATCCGAAATTTTATTCATTTCTTCAGGATATACCATGATTCCGCCACTATTATCTGCCATGAGTTTTAAAAGATTGTGGTTGGCTCTCAGGTTCAGTAGCTCTGCATTATAGGCATCAACTGTAAATTCTCCAGATTGGGAATAGGGATATTTATCGCTCTGAACAGCAGCTGTGAAACTATACGTTCCAGGTTTCATGCGTCCGATACTGAGTACATAGCCCGATGCATTTTTCTGAAAGGCATATGGAAAATTCCGTCCGTTTTGATCTAAAATACTTAAACTGATTTCCGGATCATTAATGAGCTCGAAATTCGCATTATAAAGTTCGGCAAAGAGTTGAATATTCTCGTTTTCACTGTGTGTGGTTTGGTAAATGACTCTGAATCGACTTCTGTCGTTGTTTTGTGCAAGAAATTGAACTATACGACTAATGAAGCTATCGAATATTTCATGCGAATTGGAACGAATATACTCGTAAATGCGCCATCTCCAAATTCCTTCTCCCAATAAAATGGCCTGCTGGCTACGCTGATTCTCGCTAAAAAGAAGCAGGGGTTGCATGGTGCTTACAGAACCTATTTTTTGATAGGCCAAGACATTTGCTCCCGAGCTGATATCGTATTTGCCAAATGGCACACTCAGTGGGGGCATAGACTGAACCATCTCGATTTCGGTACGAGGGAGGGTGAATAAGGAAAAATTCTCATTTATAACTGCTTGTGCATCTGTAAATTGACCTCCTTGCGATTGAATGCGCACAGCATTGTTTTGGGAATTGAGCATCGCCATATGGCTTTTTTGACCCACAATATACCATACTGGTGTTCCCGAATTCTTTATGTATTGTGTTATTGCCGCCGCACGATTGCTATTCGATGGCAATTGATGTAAAATGAGAAGATCTGCAGCTTGCATTTCATCAATGGGAAAATTTCTGCTATAAACCGACACATCGAAATTTTTATTGCTTTTCAATGCGGTTTGAATAGCACGAAGATCGGGGTGGGGCGCTTGTGCAAAAATGACAATTTTCTTGCGGTCTTCAATGACATTAAAATAGAATATGCGTGAATTATTAGCTGTGTTTTTTTCATTATCTAGCGCCTGAAGCGAAACTGTGATCTTGTTCAAGCCTTTTTTCTTCGCCAATGATTTAAGATTAATCAATTTGGAGAAATCATTGCTCTGGATATTGATAACCTGATTATAAATGGTTTCATCATTGTGTTTCACAATTAAACGACTGTTTTCTCCTCCTGCCTGTGTGGCTCTTATTGAGAGTTCAATAGGGAAGTAATTATTGAGTAAAACTTCTCTATTTCCAATGAGTGAATTCACTGCAAGATCCGTTTTGTTGCTGGTATCACCTAAAGCAACAGTATACACCGGCGCCTGTACTTTTTGCAACGCATTAAGGGGATTGATACCAGCATTATAAATTCCGTCGCTGATAATGACTATTCCTTGCAAATTTCGCTTGTAATAGCGATTTTTTAATTCCGTAAAAATGCGGCTTATATCAGTGGCTGATTCGGAAAATGAAATGCTGTCACCTTCGTTGAAATTCTCACCAAAAGTATAGCGTACAATTTCGGCATCACCATCATGCTTTGCAATCCAATCATTTACGGTAGGTAAAACTGTATTGTAAATATAGGTGGAGTCGCTTCCCGAAATAATGGATAATGAATTATCTTGAATCACTGCAATAATCGGTATATCATAAATCTTATTCTTAATGCGGATTAGTGGCTCCAGCAAAAGAAATGTGATAAGGAAAATACTGATGAAACGAAAAAAAGGAAGCAGTATGTGATATGGACTATTAAATTTCTTCTTCCGGTTTTTGAAATATAATGCACCGCTATACAGAATTCCTGATAGCACACACAGTAATATAAACCAAGCCGGGTACGAAGTAATTAGTCCCATTTTTTATTTAGAGTTGCATGCCGCCACAAACACTAATAACCTGACCGGTTACGTATTGACTAAGGTCGGAGGCAAGAAAAATGCATACATCTGCAACATCTTTCGGGCTTCCCGGTCGTTTCAAAGGAATATCATTAATCCATGCATTGCGTATATCTTCTGGAAGTTTGGCTGTCATTTCAGTTTCGATAAATCCCGGTGCAACGGCATTGCAGCGGATACTACGAGATCCGAGTTCCTGGGCAATAGATTTAGTAAAACCAATCATACCTGCTTTTGAGGCAGCGTAGTTAGATTGCCCTGCATTTCCTTCAATTCCCACAACGGAGCTCATGTTAATAATCGAACCTTCGCGTTGCTTAAGCATAGTGCGTTGAACGGCTTTGGTCATATTGAAAACAGATTTTAGGTTTACTGTAATTACAGCGTCCCAATCTGCTTCGGTCATACGCATAAGCAGGTTGTCGCGGGTAATACCGGCATTGTTTACCAGTATATCTATGCGGTCGAAATCTATCAAAATTTCTTCTATCAATTTCTCCGATTCCTCATTTGATGCTGCATTGGAAGCATAGGCTTTGGCTTTTATTCCGTTTTTTTTCAATTCATTTACAAATTCGAGTACCGTATCATCAATATTGAGGTCGGTAATAATAACATTGGCTCCATTAAGGGCAAATTCTGCTGCAATGGCTTTACCAATACCACGCGCGGTACCGGTAATTATAGCTGTTTTTCTTTGCAGAAGATTCATCTTCATCTGATTTAAGATTT
>JAFGWG010000178.1 GCA_016937255.1 Bacteroidales bacterium | reverse complement strand
GTGGAAGGTGGAAGGTGGAAAGTGGAAGGTGGAAGGTGGAAGGTGGAAGGTGGAAGGTGGAAGGTGGAAAGTAATACTGAGAATTGTTCTGGGCAGAAAATGCGTTATTATTACACGTTCATATTGTCTATTTCTCTACCGGAAGCGGCTCATTTAGTCGCTCATTCCAAGGAAGTCCGTATTTATTCAGATCTGCCATAAAAGGATCTGGATCGAATTCTTCAACATTGAATACTCCAGCTCCGCCCCATTTACCTTCGAGAAACATTTTGGCACCGATCATTGCAGGAACACCGGTAGTATAACTCACTGCCTGCGAACCTGTATCTTTATATGCATCTTCGTGATTGCAATTATTCCAAACATAATAGGTCTGCTCTTTGCCATCTTTGATACCACGAATCTGACAACCAATTGATGTTTCTCCATGATAGTTTACACCAAGACTACCTGGGTCTGGCAACACTGCTTTTAAGAATTGCAGTGGAACTATTTCCATTCCCTGATAATTTATGGGTTTAATTGAAGTGAGACCAACTTCTTGAAGAACCTCAAGAGCGGTGATATAGCGTTGTCCGAAAGTCATCCAGAAGCGTGCACGTTTAAGACTCGGGAAATTTTTAGTTAAAGATTCCAGCTCTTCGTGGTACAGCACATATGATTCGCGATCGCCAATATTTGGATAGTCGATGGGTTTGTGAATTTCCAGTGGTTTTGTTTCAATCCATTTACCATTTTCAAAATAGCGGCCATTCTGAGTAATTTCTCTAATATTGATTTCAGGATTAAAATTGGTAGCAAAATATTTTCCATGATCTCCAGCATTACAATCGACGATATCGAGCGAGTGCATTTCGTCAAAATAATGTTTGGCAGCATACGCGGTATAGATTCCTGTTACACCGGGATCAAATCCACAGCCAAGAATTGCAGTTAGACCAGCTTCTTTAAAACGATCTTGATATGCCCATTGCCAGCTGTATTCAAATTTTGCCTCATCAATGGGTTCATAATTTGCAGTATCGAGATAATTTACACCAGCATTCAAACAGGCATCCATAATGTGTAAGTCCTGATAAGGTAAAGCCACATTTATAACAATATCTGGCTTAAATGATTCCAACAATTTGGTTAATTCTGGCACATTATCCGCATCAACCGCTGCGGTTTGAATTCTTGGATCTCCAATTTTACCAGCTATCTCATCACATTTAGCCTTAGTACGACTGGCGAGCATTATTTCAGAAAAAACTTCTGGCAGGCGGGCTACTTTATGAGCCACTACAGTTCCAACCCCACCTGCGCCAATAATCAATACTTTTCCCATGATATTTTTTTTTACAAAAATAGAGAAAATATAAAAGTCGATGTTCTTACGATAGAACAACAATAAAATAAATTATTTCAGCATACTGAATTCATGCTCAAAATTGGGTGTAAAAATGCCTTTGCCAAGATTTCGCTGTATTTCCTTTCGGCTCCACCATCGCAAATCACTAACTTCATCAGTAGTTTTAAATCGTTGATTTTCTTCAACAAAACAGGCAAACATATAGACTCTTTCTGTTTCAATCTCTGTTTTCCATGTGTACTGCTGAATGGGAATGGCTTTGAAATCTTTAAGTCCGATTTCCTCATCTGTTTCGCGTTGAAGTGCTTTTTCAATACTCTCACCAAAAGAAACATGCCCCCCAACAGCTGTATCCCATTTCCCAGGTTGAATTTCTTTATTCTCGGGTCTTTTTTGCAGTAAAACAGATCCATCGCGTTTTATAACATGCAAATGAACAACAGGGTGCATAAGATGATTTCCACTATGCACTTCGCCACGCGATGCCTTCTGAAGGATTTTCCCATCTTCATCAATTACCGCTACATATTCATCATTTATTTTCTTTCGTTTAAAGTAATTTGAAATAAACATAATTGCGAAATACACCCCTAGCATTATATAGAAAAGGAACCCTGACACAAACACCCAGCCTTCTTTCGACATATAATATATAGAATATACACTGATAGCCATGTGCAATATTGTAATGAAGAACAGCACCAATAAATTTCGATTAAAGAGTTTTTGTTGAGACTCGTTAATTTGCATATCTCCCATATATCGCTTCGACATAAGGAGCACCAGATTATGTTTTGAGAACAGAGACAATGCTATAAATCCAACCAGAATACTTTCTGTAAGGACTGGTTTCCAGAGAAAAAGTGTATCATTTTCAAGCAGCATTGATATTCCACCCAAGGCGGTCAGCAGCAAAGTATCAAAAATGACAAAGCGATCCCAAAGCTTCTGTGTTATTCGAAGAAAAACAAGCTGACCAATACCAAATACTACTGCTACAATCAATCCGATTTGTGTTCCCAATAGTTCATCGGCAAGTACAAAAACCAATAGGGGTAGCAGCCCCGGAAGCATTTTTCGAATAATTGGGTTCATTTTTCTGCTTTTTGCAAAGGTATAATCTTAAAATGGAATATTGAAAAATCATAAAATTGTATCTTTATAGCAAAATTATAGATCATGAAAATTATTGGACTTTTAGCAGTATTATTTTTATCAACCATTCTTAATGCTCAGGTTTTCCCTAAGTCGATACTGAATGACAGTATCAATAGCTGGCAGCTTGACTTAAATGAAGATCAAAACAATAAATTGCTAAAAACAGCTGAGGAAGCTGTTGAAAATTTAGGGAGCATGGGGCTTTATCCATCGCTCGAATCATCTTTCTTTATTGATGCCGATTACGATGGCTACACTGACTTACTACAAGAAGGGATGATTATGGGAACAATATTTTATGTGTTTTTTCCGGGCACCAAGGATGGCTTCGGTCCTCCATCTTACATTTCGGGCTACCTGTACTCTACTTCTAAACCTGATGGGATTCACCCGTTAAGTTTAGAGGTTATCACAACACCTTGCTGTGGTGGATATTATTTTACTTATAGAAAATGCGAACCACTAAAAACAGATTCTGGTCTAATATATAAGGATACTGATTTGATATATTTCTTCGATTACTATAAGGAGGAAATTGGTGATATATACGAAGATGAAGGGAAAATTTGCACTGTAATTTCAGATTCAGCTCAGTTATTGGTCTCCCCAGGTGAAGAAGATGGTGTGTTGGTATTTGACCAAGGAAATATAGCAGCTATTTATGCAAAAGATGCCCGTTTCAGAATCGTCCTTATGCGTAGTACCGAGAATGGTGAGCATTGGTTTCTTCTTCTGAGTGAACCTGGCACCACAGAGATTAGCAATAGTGTATTTTATTCACCACTCGGAAAAAATGAGCAGATTATGGGGTGGATGAAAGCTGACAAATTAACAATTACAGAATGAAAATGAGTGCTATGAAAAAGATAATTCTTATTTTATTATTTGTATCATTTTATGGAATATTAAATGCTCAGTATGAGCCTGGTAAATGGCTTGATATTGATTTCGGTAAGTGGAAAATTGAAATGAACGATTCTGCATTTATGCAATTGTTTGAAATTGCTAAAGATACAGCCGAAAAGAGTATTCTTATGATGTATGGCAAACCCAATCCCAATAACGGTGTTTTTATTGATGCAAATCTCGATGAATACCCCGATTATTTTCAATACACCGAGAGTGGACTTGGAAATAATTCTTTTCTTTTTATGGGTAGTAAAAATGGTTATACGCAGCCACTATTTATACCGGGCAATATTAAAAAACTGAATTCTTATAATGGTAAAGACTTCATTCAGATGAAAATAAACGGCCATGGCTGTTGCAATTCAAATAGAGGCTGGACACTCGATTTGGCTTTACGTGAAACTGCAGATGGCTATGTGTTTGATACTTTAAGAGCAGAGTTTTCTGAAACTTCTTGGCATGGTAAAACCACCAAATACTATCGATATGCTGGTAAAAACTTTGTAACGGCATTTGATTCAACAATGTTGTTGGCAATACCAGGATCGCCTGATCGAGCAGACGCGCCTTATGACGGTCATAACCTGATATCGTATTTACCAACTTCGGTCAGAGGAATAATTATTCATGAAGAAATATACGATAATGCTGCATGGAGTTATGTTCAAATTTATGTGGATGAAAAGTTCATTTCTGCTTCTCCTCATTTTGATTTTCTACGCGTAGGAGATTATTATAAAGCATTTATTAAGTCTGAACAGCTGTGGATTTATTATGAATTTCGTGATGTTTTCTACACATTTTTTATAGAACAAAGCAAAACCTCAAATTAAATTCAAAAAGATCTCACTTATAGATAATACTTAAAGAATTTATTTTTTTGATATTTCTGCATAACGCATGCATCCAATTACTGTAATTCCTTGTCATTACTTAAACAATTGCAAAATCATGCCTTGAAATATAGAAATTGATTAATTAATTGTATTTTTGAACTCAAACAAAGCAACCAACCAATCAATTATGAAAAAGATTTTATCATTAGCTCTGATTATTTCCTTTTTCTCTTGCGTAAGCATTCAGGCTCAGGAAGAGAAATCAGAATTTGAGGTTTCCTACCCAACAAGTTTTATCGTTACCCCACCTCTGCGTGATTTGGAACCTATGGATATTAATGCTGCGAAAGAAGAACCACAAAAAGAAATGAAGGACCGTAAACTTCGTATTCCTTTTTCTGAAAAAATCAATCCAGATGCATTACCAATAGGTGAAGATCCTGCATTACAAAAAACCATGGGAGTAAACTCACTTGGAGCACCTCTTGAATCATGGGCTGGACAAAGCGGGAATGGAACACCCCCTGACCCAACTGGTGCCGCGGGTACAAATCACTATGTTCAGGCCGTAAATAGCTATTACAGAGTTTATACTAAAACGGGTGGCAGTGTTACCGGCGGAGGTCCTTACAATTTGAGTGCCGTTGTCACTTCAAATGCCGGAGACCCTATTGTAATGTATGACAAATTTGCTGATCGCTATGTAATCTGCAGTTTCGATGATTATCCTTCCAAAGATGTTTTTTTGGCAGTTTCAGCCACCAATGATCCAACCGGATCATACAACCTGTATACTTTCACAGCATCTGCTTTCCCTGATTACCTTAAATTTTCTATCTGGACAGATGGCTATTATATGACTGCTAATTTGGGAAGCTCAGAGAAAGTAATGGTTTTTGAGCGCGACGTTATGATTGCAGGTGGATCTAACCCTGCAATGATAAACACTAGTTATAATCCTCCAAATGGCGGATACTTTTTCTGCCCACTCACTGGATTTGCCGATGGCCAACTTCCTCCATCAGGTACTCCGTGTCCCATTTTTTCTTATGAAGATGATGGTTGGGGTGGCACTTTTAAAGACGCCATTAATGTTTACGAGATGTCTGTAAACTGGAGTGTTCCCAGTGCAACTATTACTTTCAAGCAAGAGTTAGTAGCCGATGCTTTTGATGCATCATATAACGATTACTGGAATGATATTCCCCAACCAGGAACCACTGCTAAATTAGATGGCATTGGTGGAGTTTTTACTTATAGAGCTCAACACCGTGTATGGACTGGATACAACTCAGTTGTACTTAATATGGGCGTAAAAATAAGCTCTGCACAACGATCCATCCGCTGGTTCGAACTACATCAAGATCAAGCTACCGGAACTTGGAGCATATATCAGCAAAGCACTTATGCTCCTGATTCTCATAGCCGCTGGTGTGGTAGTATTGCAATGGATGATCATGGTGGAATTGGGCTCGCTTATGCAAAGTCAAGTTCATCTGTTTATCCTAGTATTGGTTATACCGCTCGAAATGGCTACGATCCAATCAATCAAATGACTTATGCTGAAGAAATAGCCGCTACAGGCTCTGGAGTTCAAACATTTACCAATCGTTTTGGTGATTATAGTCATATGTCTCTCGATCCTACAGATGGTACAATTTTCTGGTTCACCGGCGAGTATCTTGTTAGTGGCAACCAAAGAACCAGAATTTTCTCATTTAGAATTCCTTGGAGTGCTTCAATTGAAGAGTATGGTCAAGCAACAGTAAATGCCTTTAATGATGGAAACAATATCGTTGTTAGTGGATCCGATCTTCCTAATGATGAAAAAATCAAAATTGACCTTTTCGATATCAATGGACGCATAATTAGTGCAAGCGAAGTTCAAGTAAGTGCTGGACAGTTTACTAGCAATATTTCTGCAAGTGAACTTCCAACTGGTATTTATTTAGTTCGCGTTGGAAAAGAATATTCAAAATTCCAACGTGTGATAAAAGTTTCAGTGAACTAGTATTCTTTTTATCAATAAAAAAAGAGACTGTCATATTAAGGCAGTCTCTTTTTTTTATGTTCAATTTTTTATTTTTTCTCAATCTTTGTTAATAGACTATAGCCTTGTAATACACCTTTCTCATTATAAGTCTCGCTTTTCACAATACCATTTCCTGGCGATAAATACTCAGTAGCCATGGCAGAAGTTTTCATCATGCCCATTTTAGAATTTACATTATATGAAATTTTGTAGGCATCAAAAGTGCCGGCCGGTGTTATCACCGTCTCTTTTCCCTCAATCTTTCGGTTGGTGATATTAATTGTAATGGTCATCATTGCAAAACCACTGTTTGTTATTTTATATGTTATGCTGGCATCGGGCAAGTAACTGCCACTTTCTAACATACCTGGATATTGCATATCTGATGCAATAATCTCTACTTCCATATCTTTATACGACTCCATAGTGGCAGCTGAAATGAAATTACGCATGTCGAAAATGAAAATGCCGTTTTCGCACTTCATCACAACCTCTGAAGTTCCCACACTTTTTCCCTTAGCATCGGTTGTAGTTGAAGCAATATTGGACAAATATCCGTTTTCTGTATCAATATAGGAGTTTACCAATACCGTACTTATGCTCTCTACCTTGTCTTTTTTATCGTATTGTGTTAACTCCCAGTTCGAACCCTGACTAAGCGGATAATAATTTGGGCATTCCTGTGCCTTAAGGCTTAAGGAAAAAGCTGCTGCGATAAGAATGATGATGATTTTTCTCATAGTAATATGTTTTGATTTTTTTTCAGACTACAAAGATAATATCAGATTTAACAAAGTTGTAAAAAATATTGAAAAATCCCCTATAAAAGGGATTTCGCAATATAGTAACTCGGCAAATAAAAACCAATGCTGTTTTTATATTAGGTGTCTATTCTTGTAAGAGCCTAACCGGCTCATTGAAAGTTTTCGGCAAAATCCTTAAATCTATGTAACTCTTTCTCAGCCTGCTTTTTTATAACTTTGAGCATTGATATCCACTATGAAATCGGTCGTAAAATCTTCACTTGAATTATTGGAATATTTGCTAATCATTTCTGTTCTATTCTCGTTAACAGACTCAAATTGAGTGGAAACTTTTGAAATAAAACCACTTGAATCCACAAGGACAACTTTTTCGTGAGGAAGATTATTCAGTACTACTGTTTCTTTCAATACCAGCTTCCTTCTGCGTTTGCCTAGAATAATTTCCCTAATACTTCCTTCTGCGCCGGGTTTACCACTTATGTAGTTGATATTCGAGAAATATGGCATATATTCTTTTGAATATAGCTTTTCTTCACATATTTTAATCAGCTCATTTATAGGCTTTTCTATAATTATGGATATGATGTATTTCATTTTCTTGACACACTTATTAATACTACCACCGGATTAAGCCTTTTTGCTGCTGCATTATTGCTCGTAAATTCCATATCGCCTAATAGTGCACGATAATCCTCATCATTATTATACCTCTCGAAGTCAGCAATTCCTAACTGAAAATTTAAAGGCTGTTTTTCAAGTGCACCCCCATTAAGATCAGTAACCATTCCGCTATAATCCCAGCCAAATCCTAAAAAAGAAAATGCTTTTCCATTAATTTCATTTAACTCGCTTAACGAAGTACCTAGTTTTATTCCATACGATGTTTCCCAACGTGAATCCATTTCTAAGACATCATCTTCCATGTTATAATAAGCGCTATGGGTTATATTGGTCATCTTTTCCCGCTTATCCATATCTGCCCAAAGAATTTCTAATTGGTTCTTTGACTCAGGAAAAAGAATGGTCGCCATACTCATTTCTCCTTCTCCTACATAAATAGTGTCGAAAATCACATTCTCCGCACCAAATACTTCGGCAAGCTCTTTTTCACTTCCAATAAGAAAAAGTTGATCGAGTGTATCAGTGAGCTTAGTTTCCTGAATATCCTCATTGGGGTTACTATTGTTCAAATTGGTTTGCGTGCTATTTGTACAAGCTGCTACAAAGACCATCATAATGGCCATAAAAAAGAAGTTTTTCATTTTTTCTTTCAAAGATAATTATTTTGTTTTAAAAATAATTTTACTTTTGTCCTCGATATGCGAATATTTGCATAACAAGTTAAATAAAATACCTCTAAAATGAAAAAAACTTTACTTTCAATCATTGCTTTAATGCTAGTGAGCTTCGCTTTTGCGCAGCAAGACACTTTGATTGGTTTTTCCTTTCCTGTAAACACAGGCACAGACAGTTTAAACCCCAATTTCGGCATTTCTGCTAATTTGGGATATCCCATTATCCTTGCAACTGATATTCCAGTAGCTGAAGACTCTATTACATTCACCAATGGCGTGTATTCCTCTGGGGGAACAGATTATGCTGCTACAGGAACGCGCTGGGATTCTGGCGCTAATAACAAGTATTGGGTAATAAAATTCAAAACCACTGGCTACGAAAATCTGGTTTTATATAGTGCTCAACGTAGCGGTGGATCAAACCCTGGCCCAAATTATTTCAAACTCCAGTATCGAGTAAGCAGCACAGGCGCGTGGACTGATTTTGGCGACAGTATTGAAGTGGGTAATAACTGGACAACTGGAGTGATAGATTCACTACCCATTCCTTCAGGTGCTTGGGACGCAACTCAATCTGTTCATATTCGTTGGTTATCAATTACCGATAGCACTGCGTCAGGTACAGCAATTGATTCTGCCGGTGTAACAAAGATTGATGAGATATATGTATTGGGAACAGCTATTACTTCAATAGAAGAATCGGATCTGGCTTATAAAGTTTACCCAAATCCTTGTAATGGCATACTGAATATCGACACCCGTATTGATGTTGAAATGCTTTACATTATGTCAATTGAAGGACGACTAATTGCAAAAATTGTCGAGCCTGGAAATGCTGTTGATCTTAGTGCCCTAGAATCAGGATTATATCTTCTGCGATTTGAAACAAAGAATACATCTGTTACTCATAAAATTATTATTGAGTAATAGCTAATTTCTCATAACTTATATTGCCGAATCCATTAAGGGTTCGGCTTTTTTATGTTTTGGATATCAAAAATCTCTAAATTCATTATCTTTACCCAACGAATTTTGAATTAACAAGCTAATTTGATAGTCAACGAATCAGCTAATCAATATGAATAGAGAGCAAGCCATATCAAGAATTACAGAACTCACAAAGGAGTTGAGCAGGCACAATTATAATTATTACGTGCTCGACAATCCGGAAATTTCTGACTATGATTTTGATATGCTTTTGAAGGAACTGGAAAGTTTGGAAGCTGAATTCGATTATTTTTTACCCGATAGTCCTGCCCGACGAGTGGGAGGTGAACCCATAAAAGAATTTCAGCAGGTGCAGCACAGAATTCCTATGCTGTCGCTTTCCAATACCTATTCCAAAGAAGAACTGATTGATTTTGATACAAGGGTTCGTAAACTTACTGAAGATGAATTCGATTATACCTGCGAACTCAAATACGACGGCTCAGCCATAAGTCTTCAATATAAAAATGGTTTGCTAGATAAAGCTGTTACCCGTGGTGATGGTAAAACCGGTGATGATGTTACTTCCAATATTAAAACCATTGGAAGCGTTCCATTAAAACTTTTTGGCGGTGATTGGCCGGCAGAATTTGAAATTCGTGGCGAAGTACTTATGCCATATTCCAGCTTTAATGCATTGAATAAGGAAAGGGAAGAAGCCGGTGAAAGCCCATTTGCCAATCCCAGAAATGCCGCTTCCGGGTCTCTTAAGTTACAAGACCCTTCTGTTGTTGCAAAACGACGATTGCAATGCTTACTTTATGCATTTTCCGCAGAAAGACATCCTGTTTCAACCCACCATGAAACCCTTCGTAAAGCTAGGGAATGGGGATTTAATGTACCGCCTTATATTGCCCGCTGCAAGAATATGGACGAAGTTTTCACTTTTATAGATGAATGGGATCAGGCACGATCAGAACTCGATTTTGCCACCGATGGCGTGGTTATAAAAGTAAATCAGTATGCAGTTCAAGAAGAGCTGGGGTTCACTGCTAAATCTCCACGTTGGGCAGTAGCTTATAAATTTAAAGCCGAACAGGCGCAAAGCAAATTACTGAGCATCGATTTTCAGGTAGGACGTACAGGAGCAGTAACTCCTGTGGCAAATCTAGAAGCAGTTTCTTTAGCAGGAACAACTGTAAAACGCGCTTCTCTACACAACGAAGATATTATTAAAAACCTCGATATTCGCATCGGCGATACTGTACTGGTGGAAAAAGGCGGAGAAATCATTCCCAAAATTGTGGGAGTAGAAATGAACCTCAGACAAGAGGACGCAAAGGAATTTCACTTTATTGACAGCTGCCCCGAATGTGGTACAAAGCTGCAGCGAAACGAAGGCGAATCTGCTTGGTTCTGTCCAAATGCATATCATTGTCCTCCCCAAATTAAAGGCGGAATTATTCATTTCATTTCCCGCAAAGCCATGAACATTGAAGGACTTGGCGAAGAAAAAGTGGAATGGCTATACGATGAAGGACTCATTAAAAATGTTGCTGATTTATATGATCTGACTTATGATCAGCTCCACGGCTTACAACGAGATTTATCTGATGATGGGGTTACCAGCCGTATTATATCCATTCAGGAAAAATCTGCCAACAATATTATCAAAGGAATTGAAGATTCGAAAAACATTCCATTTGCTCGTGTTTTATTTGGTCTTGGTATTCGGCATATAGGCGAAACCGTTGCGCAAAAACTTGCAGAAGCCGCCGGCAACATGGATGCACTTCGCCAAATGAACCAATTGGAATTGATGCTGATTGATGATGTGGGCGATAAAATTGCAGACTCACTTTTGGCATGGTTTGAGGATGAAAGCAATATCGAGATGCTCGAACGTCTAAAAGAAGCTGGTTTACAGATGCAGGCTGTTCAAGCTGAGAAAAAAGGAGATCAACTTGCCGGGAAATCATTTGTGGTGAGCGGAGTCTTCACAAATCATACTCGAGATGAAATCAAGGCGCTTATTAAAGCACATGGTGGCAAAGTCGGTTCTTCTATTTCATCCAAAACCGATTATGTGCTTGCCGGCGAAAACATGGGCCCAGCAAAACTTGCTAAAGCAGAAGAACTTGGTGTTTCGATTATTTCAGAAGAAGAATTTGAAGGAATGATTGCAGAATTCTAGTTCTCAACCTTAAGATTAGTACATTTCATTTTAAAAATGCGATCAACGCACAATTATTGGAAAACTCAGCAATAAAATAAATTGGATTTGCTCGTAAAATAATATTCAAATATATATAGCTATTTGACTTTTTAACATGAAAAATACTTATATTTGAGATATCTAATCACTATATGTTTAACTATAAAAATCAATTGCTATGAACGAGTATGTAAATCAAGTACATGAATCAATTCACAAGCTTCGTAAAGCATACGGAGAGTCAGAGAGTATTAAAGAACTTTTCAAACAATGTTCTTATTTTAAAATTCCCTACGATACTTATTCCGTTTGGAAAGATCAACTAGAGGATGATTCGGTACATATCTATTTAGGATTGGCTGAAGACAAAATTCTTGCCTATTTTGTATGCGCATATTATGATTGTGAAGAAATGATTGGAGAAATGACAGAAGATCATATATTTGAAACCCAATCACTTTCTAATATAGATAATGAAGAGATTGGCATGGATTGTTTCATTGATATAGTTGAAGGCAATATGGCATATTCGGAAATTGCCACCGAAAATTTCAGATGGGAAATAGCAAGAAACTCTTGGGTACAGTTGCAATCGGATAAGGTATCTGAGGACGAAATGTTATATGGTCTCGAAATGCCGGAAAATGCCTTAATAAATACTTTTTTTGGAGCTGAAGAGCATCCGGATTATGTATATATGCTACCTGGTTTATTATACAATGAAAATGAAGAAGAAAAGATTAGCTTCACTATGACATTTTGGGCATTTGTGCCTGATTCAGAAGAGGGGATAAAGTCAACTTCAAACAACCTTATCCGTTCTTGTCCACCCTTTGGTAATAGAGATAATTTCTATTTGAGTTTTCCAAATATTTAGGCTGATAAATGGCGGATTTTGTTTTTTATATTTTTTCCTTCATATCTATTCCAATACTTCTAATTGGGGTTATTTTAGGACTGTATTATTTCACAAGACTTAGTCCGCTATTTAAGTTTTTGTTTTTATACTTTGGACTTGCTTTAGGTTTTGATGTATTTCATCGATTCCTGACCGATTATAATCTATTTCTCCAACCGATGTACGGAGCAGTAGAATTATTTGTTTTTTCGCTCATTTATGAGAAATGTCTTTTGAAGAAAAAAAGCAAAATTAGATTTACTATTCGCATTTTAATCTACATGCTTCTTGCTTATGATTTTCTGTATACGGCAATAAATATGGAGCTTAGCTCATATAATGCATACGGGATGATCATAATGGATATTTATATCCTGACTTGTGGAATTTTGTACTATAGAAAAGTTTTCACATCGGAATCATTTGATTTCCCAAAAACTCATTTGCTTTTTAATGCCGGTGTACTCGTGTATTTTGGATTTAATTTGTTATTTTACGCTTCAATAAACTTTCTTGTGAATAACAGACTTGATATTGTAATATGGTTTTGGTTAATCAACGCAATCTTGATTGATCTGTTTAATATATTTAATATTTTCCTTTTATGGCAGACTGGCAAAACCCGCAAACATTTGCAATTTGGTTAGGAATAATCATCGCTGTATTCGGAGCGCTGACTGTTCTAATAATTCTCATGTTTCGTCTTTATTACAGAAGGCTGCTTTCCGAGCAAAGAAAACAGGCTATTCTTGAACAAGAGTATCAGGAAAAATTAATTTCTGACAGTATCCGAATACAGGAAAGTGAGAGGGAGCGCATTGCTGCCGATTTGCATGATAATCTGATTTCAAGTTTAAACATACTAAAATTGAAACTCCACGATTCTGCTAACAACACAGATGATATTTCCAGCATGTTGGAAAACAGTATAAAAATTAGTCGTGAAATCTCTCATGATCTTACGCCTCCTTTGCTTGAACATTTAGCTGTAAATGAACTTATTACAGGTCTGCTTGATGAATTAGCCACACGCTATGAAATATCATTTTACCATCTTAAACATGCGGATTCTGAAATAAATAAAGATCAAAAGCTACAAGTTTTCAGAGTGTTTCAGGAACTTATTAATAATATTATCAAACACTCCAAAGCAAATGAAATTACAGTTTACCTAAGACAAAGTAATCATTTTTTACAATTACTTGTGCAGGATAATGGGATTGGCTTTGAGCCAGAAAAAGCAAAGTCGGGACTTGGCATGAAGAATCTTGAGCTCAGAATCAGATCAATGAGCGGAAAATATAAATTTAAGTCTCCTTCGCTGGGTGGAAGCGTATTTTTATTAAGTTTGAGGCTGAGTTAGGAAAAAGTTTTATGGAATCAAAAATAAAAATTGCAGTAGTAGACGACGAAGAGCTGATAACTAGAGCTTTGGTTGACTTTTTAAACAAGCAGGAAGGGCTTAGTGTTTGTTTACAGTCAAATGATGGGAATTCATTTCTTGATGAGCTAAAAACAATAAGTGAGTTGCCAGATATTGTTGTTCTTGACCTAAAAATGAAAAATTCAGATGGGATTGATATCAACAGAAAACTGAAAAAGATGTATCCTGAGATAAAAACAATTGTAGTATCGTCTTACTATAAGGATTCTTATTTGGGTTATATGATGAAAGAAGAAGTTAATGCGTTTTTGTCTAAGGACATCAAACCAGAAGTTTTAGTAGAGGCAATAATGGCTGTTTATAGAAAAGGTTTTTTTCTAACATCAGGTCAAATGGATGCAATTAGAGGACAAATTTCATCCAAAACTTCAAAGCCTACGTATTCGAATGAGGATGACTTGACAATTCGCGAGCTGGAAGTCTTAGAAATGATATGTCAGCAATATACCACTTCTGATATTGCTGAAAAGCTATTTATTTCGAAAAGAACGGTTGAAGGCCATCGTAATAATCTATTGCTTAAAACGGGAGTAAAAAATATTGCAGGGCTTGTAATATATGCAGTTCAGAGGAAGCTAATAGACGCGGATAAAATAATATAACAAAAAAACGAGCAGCCGAAGCTGCCCGTTCCATTATACTAAGCAAAGGTCAAATATTGGTATTAATTGTTTTGATATAAAATTATTGTGGTGAATTAAGGCATTATGAAAGAGTTTATATTTAGAGGTTAAAAAAATTTTATTATACTTCCGGTAGCCCAGTATTTGCCACATAGAACTTTCTGACATCGGGCACATTCTGCTTACTTCATCCCACCATGAGCCCGTTTCTTTTTCTGCAAAATAGTCTGTCTGTTCCATTTCCCCTTCAGGGCAACAAATGAAGCTTCCGCTTTTAATATTTTTCACCCATTCAGCATCACGTACAAGCCCACTTTTATTTGCTAATCCTGAAAATAATTTTGCAATTGTTTCAAAGTCTTCATTTATTTCATTCTCAGACATGCTATTCACATCGAAGTATTTATCATGATATACTCTCAATACTTCATACAATAATTTTGCTGCAGCCAGAAAATCAACGGGGTTATTTCTAACAATAATCTGCCCATCATTATTTTCATATTTCCAGTGCTGAAAAGGCAGCCCAGAGAACTTCAATGCTTTTTTAAGACTAAGTTTAGGCGCAATATCTAATACTTCCTTCATGGGAGAGCCATCAGGAGCTATGATCTGAATGTTTCTGACTCCATTAACACCAGGAATATTAATACCAACAAATTGCTGGTGTGCATAAGTATCTGCTAACACTTTCATTGTAATGCCTAGTCGATAAAGCCCCTCTTTGTTTTCTCCAAGTTCCACATTATCAATGAGCTCCTGTACCATATCACGGGCAATTAGATTGTTCCATGCAGCTGAGTCATCAGTTTTGGCTTTTGCACAGGCAATTTTTTCAGTAAACCTGTGCCCAATATTTGAAGGTAGAAAATGAAAAGGTATCGCCGCCTTAGATTGATCAAGTTCATCCCTATTTAAGAAATTCAGAGAATAGAGAGATGAATTAATGAATTCGAAAACATGAAAATTAGTAAAGCTAATGGTATTCCTGTTTGGCGATTTAGAATAAGGAGTGATAAAAGCGCTACCAGCATCGTCAACATATTGAGATGAGCAGGCTATTATGTACGCATCTTTGGCTGAAAACCCTGCCAGTCGCGAAAGAACGTATGTTGTGCTATGGTGAAAATCAATTTCCATATCTGTAGTTTTAGCAACTGTCATTTTTAGTCTGAGAATTGTATTGTTAATTCTCCATGTAAGAATGATCAAATATAGTCTGAATCTTCGTTTCATAATAGCGTGAGAACACCTATTTATGTAAAGCAGGTATTTTTACGTGGTTGTGAAATAGGTTAGTAATATGAGATTTCAGGAATATCTCATACAGCGCAAACCGAATGATAATCAGGCTTCGATGATATCTCTTGGAAAAGGAATTTGAAAATATGATTACCTTGAAAGTTCTAAGCTTCTACCTCTCACATCAAAATTCTCAACTTAAAACGAATAAGTTACCCCGCCAAGCACTTGAAAACGATATGCCGGATATTGGTTCCAAAGCATGTATTTCTGTGCGGCGATATTATTGAAT
>JAFGWG010000177.1 GCA_016937255.1 Bacteroidales bacterium | reverse complement strand
ATAGCGCATTGTTTCAGGATTGAATCTCAAGTGCTCTTCGCTCATAGCAGAAAATAAGCACAAAAGTACAAAAAAGGGACGGAAGGATTAATATTGTATACAAGGCTTTTTTAAATACTTTTCAGAAACGAAATATTACACTAATTTTGTGGCTGAATTTCAAGTAGTATTATTATGACCGCCAATCAAATCCGACAGGCTTTTATCGAGTTTTTTGCATCCAAACAACACGAAATTGTGGAATCTGCACCTATGGTGCTTAAAAATGACCCCACACTTATGTTTACCAATGCAGGTATGAACCAGTTTAAGGATTATTTTCTGGGGAATTCAGTTCCAAAGAACAAGCGAATTGCAGATACGCAGAAATGCCTCCGTGTTTCAGGTAAACATAATGATTTGGAAGAGGTTGGCATTGATACTTACCATCATACCATGTTTGAAATGTTGGGCAACTGGTCTATTGGCGATTATTTCAAAAAAGAAGCCATTGACTGGGGCTGGGAATTCCTTACCGATGTGCTAAAGATTGATAAAGAGCGTTTATACGTGACCTATTTTGGTGGCGATGAGTCCGATAAGATGACGGCTGATACCGAAGCTGCTGATATTTGGAAGCAATTTGTGGCGGAAGAACGCATTTTGCCGGGTTCAAAAAAAGACAATTTCTGGGAAATGGGCGATACCGGTCCTTGCGGTCCTTGCTCTGAAATTCATATTGATATGCGTTCTGATGAGGAGCGAAAATCTATGGATGGCGCTCAACTTGTAAATGCCGACCACCCTCAGGTTATTGAAATATGGAACTTGGTTTTTATTCAGTTTAACCGTCTGTCTTCAGGAGAATTGCAGCCATTGCCCGAAAAGCATGTCGATACCGGTATGGGATTCGAAAGATTGGTTCGCGTAATACAGAAGAAAACTTCAAATTACGATACCGATGTTTTTATGCCGCTGATTCATGAGCTGGAAAAAATGGCTGGTAAGAATTACGGAAAAGAAGAGAAACTCGATATCAGTTTTCGTGTCATTGCCGATCATGTGCGAGCCGTAGCGTTTGCCATTGCGGATGGGCAGCTGCCTGCAAATGCAAAAGCCGGGTATGTAATTCGCCGGATTTTGCGTCGTGCTATACGCTATGGGTACAGCTTTCTCGATTTTCGCGAGCCGTTTATTTATAAATTGGTGCCGGTGCTTAGCAGTCAAATGGGAGAACAATTTCCTGAACTAAAAAAGCAGCAAGGTTTAATTGAGAAAGTGATCCAGGAAGAGGAGAATTCATTCCTGAGAACTTTGGAAAATGGTATTCATAAATTTGAACAACACGCTGGTTCATTGAAAAATAAGACCATTGATGGTGCTTTTACTTTTGAATTATATGATACTTTTGGATTCCCAATTGATTTAACTCAATTACTTGCTCGTGAAAAAGACTTGGAAGTTGATTTTGATGGATTTACCAAACACCTTAATGAACAAAAGCAGCGCAGTAAAAAAGATGCTGTGGTGAGTACAGGCGACTGGACAGAGTTGCTGCCTAGTGTGGAAAGTGAATTTATCGGTTATGATAATCTATCTGGCGAAGTGCGTATTGCAAAATACCGCAAAGTTGAGCAAAAAGGTAAAGAGTTTTATCAGCTTGTTTTTGATACAACTCCATTTTATGCAGAAAGTGGTGGCCAAGTTGGCGATACTGGGTATATTGAAGCCAATGGAGAGAAAATTTCCATAGAAAATACATTGAAGGAGCTAAATCTGAGCATCCATATTGTGAAAAAGCTTCCGTCTGACCTCAAAGCTAGTTTTACAGCTTTTGTGAATGAAAAGAATCGTATTTCAACCATGCGGAACCACTCTGCAACACACCTCTTGCACGAAGCTTTGCGCGAAGTTTTGGGAACACATGTTGAGCAAAAAGGTTCGCTGGTAAATCCCGATTATCTGCGTTTTGATTTTGCCCATTTTGAGAAATTATCGGCCGAAGAAATTGCAAAAGTGGAGCATCTTGTTAATAGTCGTATCAGAGAAGATTTTCTATTGGAAGAACATCGCGATATGCCAATTGCTGAAGCGCAGAATATGGGTGCTATGGCTTTATTTGGTGAAAAATATGGCGATAGTGTTCGGGTAATCAAATTCGGATCTTCGGTTGAGCTTTGTGGTGGATGTCATGTAAAAAGCAGTGGCACCATCGGATTTTTTAAGATCATTTCAGAGTCTGCTATTGCTGCCGGAATACGAAGAATTGAAGCCATTACCGGAGTAAAAGCCGAGGAATATATACAGAAAGTGTCATCACAATATCAGGCATTACAGCTGATGTTTAAAGGCAAAGAGCCTTTGGAATCGGTAGAAGCATTAGTGGAAAAGAACAATGCTTTGCAAAAAGAAATAGAACAGCTGAAAAAGTCGATGCTGAAAGATATAGCGCCCGAATTGATTAAAAAAGCCGAAGATTTAAGCGGAATTAAATTCATTGCCGAAACCCTCGATGTAGATGGCGGCGACCTGAAAGACATTGCTTTCGGCTTGCGTAATCTTGGCAACAGCATTGTGGCTATGCTTTTCTCCATTCAGGGAGAGAAAGTTGCGCTTACCTTGTTCATTTCCGATAATCTGGTGAAAGAAAAAGGCTGGAATGCCGGACAAATGATCCGCGAAGTTGCCAAAGCCATTCAGGGCGGCGGCGGCGGACAGCCTTTCCTTGCATCTGCCGGTGGCACCAATAAAGATGGAATTGATGAGGCGGTGATGATTTGTAGGGGGTTGATTGGGTAGAAAACACCTTACAACATTGAATCGTTGTTGGCTAAAGGCTGACTGCATTCAAGCGTTGTAAATAGCATTGTGCCTCAACAACGCTGCGATGTCGCAGATTATCCTTCGCTTTCGCATTGTAGTGGCGACGCTCGCATGTT
>JAFGWG010000176.1 GCA_016937255.1 Bacteroidales bacterium | reverse complement strand
ATTTCAAGGCATTAGTTCGTGGCAAAAAAAAAGGGCTTCCAAAACGAAAGCCCTCTGATAATATATACAGTGTATTTAGTGTTGCTCAACCAGCGCGAGTTTTCTTGCAGCTCTGAGTTCACGCCAACGTTTTATCTTGGTTTTCATGGCATAATGAATCAGGTACATTGCAGGAATAAATATGAGGGTAAGGAAGGTTGCAGCTACGAGACCAAAAACGATGGTCCATGCCAGCGACCCCCAAAACATTACATTGTCTCCCCCAAAATATATTTGAGGATTCCATGAGCTCAGCAAAGTGACAAAATTGACATTCATTCCAACTGCCAGTGGCACCAAACCAAAAATGGTAGATAATGCCGTAAGCATAACAGGTGTGAGTCGTGTTGCAGAAGCCTCAGCAATAGCCTCGCGGGTTTTCATGCCCGTGGCTTTAAGCTTATCGGCAAATTCCACAATAAGAATTCCATTTCTTACCACAATACCGCCTAGCGCTATAATTCCAATACCGGTCATAATAATCGAAATGGGCATTCCGAAAATAACGATTCCGATCAGTACTCCAATAATGGAAAGCACCACTTCGCTAAGAATAATCAGGGTTTTTCCGATAGAGTTAAACTGAGCGATAAGTGTAAAGAAAATGATACCAAGTGAAATCAACATGGCTTTAGAAAGGAAGCCCATACTTTCGGCCTGATTTTCCTGTTCGCCGGTAAACTTGTAGGTTGTACCATCCGTAAAATCGAAATCTTTCATGGCCACCTGCATTTGCTTGATAATTTCGTTGGCATTAAATCCGCTAATCACTTCCGAAGAAATGGTAATCGCTCTTTTATTATCCACACGGCGAATTCCACCATACGATGAGCCATACTCAAGCTTAGCCAAAGAAGAAATCGGAATACTTTTTATGCGGCCAGAAGCCATATCACGAAATGTGATATTCATATTCATAATATCGCCCAAATTCTTGCGATAGTTTTCAGAAACACGAAGAATAATTGGATACTCATCCTCATTAATCTTATAGGTAGAAATTTCTTTCCCAAAGATTGCTGTTCTTAAAGCCATTCCAATTTGAACGGTTGAAACCCCTTCAAAATTAGCTTTCACACGGTCGAGCACAACGATAACCTCGGGTTTTTGCTCCTGAAGATCAGATTTCAACTCTTCAATTCCCTCAATACCAGAGGCATTAACGAAATCGATAAATCGTTTACTGTCATCAATCAACGCATCAAGATCTTCAGAATAGAGTTCAACATTAATGGGCTTGCCCGTAGGCGGTCCCATTCTGTTTTTCTCTACCGTTATTTGTGCCCCGGGAATATCGCCTACTACATCTCTGATTTGATCCAGATAAGAATTTGTAGATGGTCCAACACGAAACTTATTCTCAACAAAATTTACCGTAACCTTTGCTTTTTCCGGAGTAACACTTCTGTCGAAACTCTGTGGGTCGGCGCCAACAGCAACATTGCTTACAATAGATTCTACATCAGGGTTTGCTACGCCAACAACATCAACCACTCTTTCTTCCACAATTCGGCAAACACTATCTGTTACTTCAACAGTAGTTCCCACCGGCATTCTTACCAACACATTTATCTGATTGGGCTCATTATCGGGGAAGAAAATCACTTTAGGGCTTGCAATTCCAGTAAGAACAAGGGTAAATATGAATAAACCGAAAACCGACCCCATTACCCAATAGGCATTGTGTTTGCGAAGCACCCAGCAAATAGTTTTTTTATAACGCTCCATCATGCGAGGCCAAAAAGAAGTCTGGAATGTATAAATGGCTTTGATCAGCAAGAAGCGATAAATAAGCAGCATTATATAAAACATGATGAGCAAATTACCCATTGAGGGTACAGAAGCAAGATGGAAAAGCACCGCCGGTATCAGCATAAAGGATGCCCAGCGTAAAACAAATTTTAGGTTTGGATTAACCGGTTTTTCCAGTTTATTGCTTTTCATAAAGGTAACAGCAAACACAGGATTAATTACATACGCTACCGCCAGTGAGGCAAAAAGAGCAATAATAATAGTTACCGGCATATAGTGCATAAACTGTCCCACAACCCCGGGCCAAAATGCCAGCGGGAAGAATGGCGCTAAGGTGGTTATCGTTCCACTAAGAATGGGGAAAAACACCTCACCGGCAGCAAGCTTAGCTGCCTTTTCTATATCCGGAATTTTCTTGTGCATTCGATGCGTATTCTCAATCACCACAATGGCATCATCGACAATAATACCGAGCGAAAAGATAAACGCAAACATTACTATCATATTCATGGTAAAATCGATGCCCGGCAAAATAGTATAGGAAACCATCATTGCCAATGGAACTGAAACCGCCACGAAAAACGCATTGCTAAATCCCATGAAGAACATCAAAACGAGGGTCACCAGTATAAAGCCAATAATAATGGTATTATTAAGTTCCTCCAATGTATTACGGGTAAAACGGCTCTGATCTCCTGTTTTTTCAACTTTAAGATCATCGGGAAAACTATTGGCTTTAAGCTCTGCAACAATTTCATCAATTTTTTCTGTGGCCTCAAGCAGGTTTTCGCCCGACTTTTTTATCACATTCAGAGATATTACGTTGGCTCCGTTGAAACGGGCATAACTTTCCTTCTCTTTGAAGCCATTTTCAATCGTAGCAATATCTTTAAGATAAACCTGCCCTCCTTTTGGGGTGGCAACCATTACATTTTCGATGGTATTCAAATCATTGAACTGCCCTTTAACAGAAATACTTCGGCTCACACCATTCTGCTTAATGGTCCCCACCGCAATAATGGTATTTTCTGAAGCAACGGCACGTTCCACATCTGAAAAAGTAATTTCAGCAGCACGCATTTTATGTAAGTCCAGATTGATCTGAATTTCGCGATCGAGAGCACCAATAATATCAACACGGGTAATTTCTGAAAGCCCTTCAATCTGCTCCTGTAGCATTTCTGCATATTTTTTCAAGGTCTCAAGGTCATAGTCACCCGATAAATTAATGGTTGTAATTGGAAACTCACTCAAATCAATTTCCATCACCTCAGGATCCGTCAACAAATCATTAGGTAAATCAGATTTTGCTTTATCAACAGCATCTTTTACCTGATCTTTGGCTTCCTTAATATCAACATTGGTTTCAAATTCCACCACCACACTGCTAAAATCCTGTATGGAATTGGAACTGATTTTCTTTACATCGCTTATTGATTTTATCTGCTTCTCAATATGCCGGGTTACCAGATTTTCCATATCAGAAGGCGAGGTACCGGGATAAATAGTACTTACCATTACGGTAGGAATCACAACCTCGGGAAACTGTTCTTTTGGAATACTTTTATAACTCATATACCCAACAAGAATCAAAATCACCATCAGCACAAACACACTTGTTTTATTATTAATGGCCCAAGTGGAAGCAAAAAACTCTCTTTCTTTAATTTTTTTATCCTTCATCGTATTGATCTTTGGACTTTTTATTCAATGATTTTTATTTGAGAGCCGTCTTTCAGATTATTAAAGCCCTGGGTAACAACCTTGTCGCCTTTTTCTAAACCCTCAACAATTTCGACATTCCCTTTATAGATTTCGCCTTTCTTCACATAGCGGGTTTCAACAAATTGCTTTTTGTCTTTACTCACAACAACAAACACATAATCACCTTTTGACGAACTTAGTATCACATTTAATGGAATTACAATAGCCTTAGGGTTGGTGTAATTATTAATTTTCATTACGGCCATCATGTTTGCTCGGTATTCCATCCCTTTTTCAGGAGCCAACTTACATTCCACCTGAAATGAGCGATTATTGGGGTTGATATATTTCCCAACAAAATCGAGTTTGGCCTCAGTTTCCAGGCTTAAATCAGGAAACTCAATCAACACGGTATTTCCAACCTTAATATTATCGGTATAGGCTTCAGAAACTTCTGCCTCCACTTTTACTTTTGAAAAGTTTACCACTCGGAAGGCCGGAATACCCGGTGAAACCGATGAACCCACTTTCAAATTCACTTCTTCCACACGACCATTGATTGGCGAGGTAATATAGTTCATTGCAATTTGCTGTTTCACTGTTGCAATACGCTTATCCATGCTTTCCATATTGTTTTTAGCCTGTAGATATTGCATTTCGGAACCAATGTTTTGCTCCCACAGTGATTTTTGACGATTGTAAATATCAACCAGAAAATCGTATTGATTTTGGAGTTCCGCCAAACTCTGCTGCAGCACTGATGCATCCATAGAGGCAAGCACTTGTCCCGCATAAACTTGCTGACCTTCTTTTACATAAACGCCATTGGCAACACCCATGGTTTTTCCGGTAGCAATTACGTTTTCTTCTCCATCAACCGTACCCTGAATCTCAAGATAGCTATTAAACTCAACTGTATCGACCTCTTGAATTTTAACGCTAATGCTCTTATCCTTAACAATAATGCCTTCTGCAATCAGATCTGCTTCAAGCGCATTAATTTCTGCAGTCAAGTCTTCACGTTGCTGCTTCAAATTTTCCAACTTGGTTAATCTGTCGTCTTTACTTTCACTTCCGCAAGATGCAAGTACTACAAGCGCAATGAGTAAAACCCCGATTTTTTTCATTGTATTTTTCATTTTATTAATTCGCTAAAAGTTTGTTTAATTTAGTTCTTGCAGATATAACCTGATACATGGCCGCAAAATAATTAGCCTGTCCGGTTTGATACTGCATTTGAATTTGTGTAAGCTCCGTACTTCCGGCAAGGCCTTCACGATATTTAATAATGGTTTTGTCAAGTATCTTCTTCGACAAAATCATGTTTGCTTTTTCAGTTACATAGGTGTCCACAGCATTCATATACTCTACCTTTGCCTGGGTATATTGCAAACGCAAAGATTCGCCCACCATATCGCGGGTATTTGTGCTTTTCAACACTTTAAGTTTCGACTGCTGTACTTTTGATCGACGAGAACCACTGCTCCAAATAGGAACTTCGAGCTGAAACCCAACCAATGTTGTTGGATACCATTCCTGTTCGCTATCGAAAAACTTAAATTCATCGCTCATTGCTTTTTCAGAATAGGAAAAGAATCCTGCAAGTGTTGGCAGGTAAGCAGACTTTTCTCGCTTCATATCAAGCTCCATCAATCGAACCTGCGTGTCCATAATCTGATAATCTATGCTTTGTGATGGATCATATTCATTGGAATAAATCTTTTCCAAATCTATATCCGAAACAATGCCTTCCAAATCATCGCTCAATTCAATGGGTTGATCTATCGACATTCCCATCTGGAATTTCAGTAACATCTTAACTGCATCTATGGATCGATTTATTGAATTTACAGCATTCTGAAGAGAAGACACATTAAGTTTCAATTGATCCACATTAATTTCCTCCACAAAACCTTCTTTATATAAGGCTTCGGTTTCAAAAAGCAGCTTTTCAAAACTCGCCAGATTGGAATCGAGCGAAATTTTGTTTTCCTCGAGAGAAAGCACCAAACAATAGGTTTCTGTAACAGAAGCCACAATATCGTTTTCGCTTTTCTTCAGGCTTTGCTGAGAAACCATGCTAAAAACCCTTGCCGCTTGCAAACCAACAATATATTGCCCGCTGAAAATCAACTGCGACAAAGTAACACCATAACTGGCGTTGTGCTGGGTTCCAAATTTTGCAGGGAAAAACTGCGCACTTTCAGATGAAGGCATTTGTGCCGGGGTAATCAATCCTTCCTGTAGAAGTACACCATACACCGACGGACTAATAAAATCTGGCAACAGCGTTGTTGGAATATCAAGAAAATTTTGATATTCAACACTACCACTTACCTGTGGCAAGCCAATCGCTGTGGTTTCCCAAACTTTCTTCTTGGCAACCTCAACGTCAATTTGCGCATTCTCAACATTTACATTATTCTTTAATGCAAAGTCGCACGCCTGTGAAAGCGTCAACTGTACAACTCCCTCTTCCTGCGCATTCAGCTGCCCAAGAAATAAGAACATGAATAATATGCTTACAATTTTCATTCGTTTCATGATTAGTTTTCCAAAAGTTTATTTTCCAGATGTGCAATTCCTTTTTCGTTGGCAATGCCCCGGATATGATAAATAAAAAGTTCTTTCACCAAGTCTTCCATTGGATAGTCCTGAAGATCTTCCTGTACTTCAAAAGAAAAAAGATGGTCGATTCGCAGCAAATAGAAATAAGCAATTATATGCGTGTCTAAATCTTCGCGGTATATCCCTTCTTTTATTCCACGGTTCAGGTTTTTTTCAATGTTTTCTAGAACATGAGTCTGACGATGCTCTTCCAAAAGACGAGAAGCCTCAGGGTAGTATTTTTTCAAGTCATTACTTATTGTAGAACTGAGCTTCCCAAAAGTTGAAATAAGAAATCTACTCACTTCAAGCAAAACATCAATGGCGTTACCCTCGTTTTGCATCATATCTTTGAAATAGCAATTGGTGTGATCCATGTGAAAAGAAATCACTTGCTTCACTACATCGTTTTTATCGGTGAAATACTGATAGAGTGTTTTTTTCGAAATCCCAAGCGTTTTTGCAATGTCATCCATAGATGTACTGCGCACGCCATGCTGCATAAACACCTTGCTGATTTCCTGTAAATATTGCTTTACTTTTTCTTCCATGCGGCAAAGATATAAATAAATACACTCAGGAAACGTTTTTCCACCACTTTTGTTTCCAAAGTGTAGAAAATTATATGCAAACAGACAAAAATTACCGGTAATTGAACAGAAATTACCGATGAATATCGCCGAATTTATCACTTTATCCTCTTATTCAAAAGCGTTTTATGGATTTTTGGAAAACCTGATAGAATTATGGGCTTTGCCATCTTCAACGGTTCCATGTCCGTTTCGCCATTAGTCAACTATTCTTGCTCACGGACGTTGGAATGTTGAAGTTTGGCGACATCCATCCGCTTGCCATGATCCTCGTGCCTCGGAACGATGACAAGCTAACCACAGCGTTGGCTTTGCGATAAGTTTTGTCAGCTTGCCAATATTTTTCAACGATACCGTATGCCACGCTCAAACCTTGGAGGTGGGGTGTTAAAAATCAAGATAATTACATTTTTTTTCTTCATCCCATATTCATGGCATTGCGTCTCTTTTTTAGT
>JAFGWG010000175.1 GCA_016937255.1 Bacteroidales bacterium | reverse complement strand
TGATCCATGAATTCAAAAACATTCTGTCCTGAAAATTTCATATTGATTAGATTATAGTCATTATTAACGACCACAATATAAGAATTTGTTTGAACACCTCAATAAATTAATTTATTTGAACTCCTCGATTGATTAAAACCATCATCAAATTTGCATTCGCCTCTAAATATGCCTATCTTTACCATATAAAACCCGCCCTTATGAAATTTTTCGCAGTGCTTATCGCCCTTGCTCTGACCATTCCTTCTTTTGCTCAAAGCGATTCTATTGCTTTGCTCGAAAAAAAGCTGAATCAGGTGCAGTATCAGTTCTATGTTCTGCAATCAAAAGTCAATATTATTGATCAGGACTTAAACAGCTTTAAAAATGTGAGTAGCGACAGCATTAAATTGCTGATACAAAAAAATGAAGCAATTGCGTTAAGGGTTGATGAAAATGGAGCTAAAGTTGATAAGCAAGAAATGTCTATCGAGATGCTTGAAAAAACGCAGCATACTCAAGGTGGATTGTTGGAGAATTTCCTTTGGATAGGTGCTTTGGGCTTTCTCGTAATTCTTGTTTTGCTTGTATATTCCTTTATCCATCATCGCAAGAAACTCAATGTGCAAAGAGTGTTACTTGAACGATTGTTTATGGACAATCTGAAAACGCTCGAAAGCGAGCTTAAGGAAATTAGCACCGCCAATAGACAAAAAACCTTAGCCCTAGAAGTCGATTTTGAAAATATGCAAAAAAAATCAGCGTCAGAACACGAAAAGATTCATGCAGCTATTGTTGATACCGAAAAAGAACTGAGTAAAAAACTAAGTGCGCTGAAACAAAAAATAACCAAGAACGACAAAAAATTTGCTGCTGCAGATAAAGCCCTTGCAGATTCTGTTAAGAAAAACGAAAAGCTTTTAAAAGCAAAAGTTGATAATCTTAAATCAGCTGTCAAAGAAGAAAATGAGGCTCTTTTGCGAAAAATCAATTCCGAGTTGAAGATGAGCTCGAAAAAAGTAAAAGATTTACAAAAAGAAGTACAGAAAAATCAGAAAAGAAAGACTGTAACTTTTAGGGTTAAGAAATCAAGTTGATATGATGATTGGCAATTATTAATTACCTTTTGTGCGGTTTAAAATTATCAATTGGGGCTAATATTATTTGACCCCTCCGGAGTCGACATCGCAAAATCATTTATGAAATGAACGTGCGAATTGAATGAACCTTCATATTATAGAATTCAAGCCGCACAATGGGTTAAGCTGTTTAATTATCTATAATTAGATGCCTCTGTTTTGGACCTAAGCTATAGCACAAACAACGAATCCGAATCGCTTTTTTGGATGTTAAAGCCTTTTGGTATATAAAATTTTTCAGGAGGAATTTGTACGTTAACTCTTAATTTTTGAGCATCCATGGTTACAGTCATCCCACCAATATTGGAAATATTTTTCAAAGTTAGTCCTTCCCAAATCCAGTTTTTAATTTCTGCATTTTGCTCTTCAATAAAGAGCTCGTAAATGGTGCAGTTTTTTTCTAAAACGGTTTCATTTCCCGTTTTTTTGATTTTATTTTTCTCCATGTCTTCTTTGCTCAAATGCCGAAAGTTAAGTTCTGTTTCGTTGCTGTCGAGTAAAACATAAGTTCCAGTACTGTCAATCAAATTAATGGTAAAAATAGCTGTGTCGTTAACCAAGGTAAGTTGATTTATACTTTGTCCTAGCATTTTAGTTTTAATCTCCGTGCTGGAAATTCTTCCAAAATCGGAAAACATGGTAATAATTTGCTGAGTCATGCCCAGAGTTGAGCTTTCATATTCAATAATTCCGGTTTCGAATCCATAGGGGGCATCATCTGGAGCTTCTTTTTGTTCATTTGCCGGAATTTCTTCCAAAGTATCAATCCAAGCCGATGCTTTTTCGTCGTAATCAGGATTTCCACATGAAACTAAAATGGTCAGTAGTACAGGGAAGATCAATTGTTTAATTTTCATAGCGTTTATGTAATTTTATAAAGCGAAACATATCATTTGCGAAAATTAGAAAATCACGATCCAATTCACTATAATATTGTTTTAGATATTTGACAGTATATTCCATATTGCTTTTAAAAGATGCCCGTTTACTCATTCCTATGAAAATTTTCTCCAACCCTTCAAAGCTCTCATACATATCAATCCAATTGTTATCAATAAGTTTTCGTGATATTTTTTGGCTTTTTATTGGTAGGGTGTCCATTCGATTTTCTAGAAGTGCATAAAACTCTGCTATGCTCTGCTCCAATGGTTTTTTGCTATATTCCAGCCAATGTCTAACTAGAAAGTGATCGTACAAAATATCAACCGAAACTGTAGCATAATGATACAAAAAAGGCTGCAATAAACTTACACTGTTTTTTACTGCAGGATGCATATCGGAATACCTATCAATAACCCGATGCAATAATATGCCTTTCTTAATGCTGTTAGGCATGGCATTAATGACGCTGGCTCCACGAATATGATCAGCAATATAATTGCCAATTATGGTGTCCTCGTCATCGCCTGAAAGCAGATAGTGCATCAGATAATTCATAGTGTAAAAATAATTGAAATATTCTTACGTACGGCATCATATTTTTTTATATGTTTGTTCCACCATCTAATTGTTGAAAAGAAAACAGATATATGCAGAAGTTATTATTATTAGGCGATGAGGCCATTGCACAAGGCGCAATCGATGCCGGAATGTCCGGCATTTATGCCTATCCCGGTACGCCCTCAACAGAAATTACCGAGTATGTGCACTCCAGTAAAGAGGCAAAAGAAAAAGGTATAATTGCTTCATGGGCAGCGAATGAGAAAACAGCTATGGAAGCTGCAATCGGAATGTCTTATGCCGGTAAACGCACCATGGTTTGTATGAAACACGTTGGGCTCAACGTTGCGGCCGATCCTTTTATCAATGCTGCTATTACAGGTGCTAATGGTGGAATGATTGTGGTTGCTGCTGATGATCCTTCTATGCATTCATCACAGAATGAGCAGGATAGTCGCTTCTATGGTAAATTTGCCATGATTCCAATTTTGGAGCCTTCAAGCCAGCAGGAAGCCTACGATATGGTTCATTATGGTTTTGAGCTGAGTGAAAAATTTAAGGTTCCGGTAATGCTTCGCCTGACCACTCGCCTTGCTCACAGCCGTGCCGGTGTAGGTCGTGCTGCTTCAAAAGAGCAAAACTCTGGGTCTTTGCCTTCAGATTTACGTCAGTTTGTATTGCTTCCTGCAATTGCACGCAGACGCTATCAGGGATTGATTGATACACAGCCTGCATTCAGAGAAGAAAGTGCAAAAACAAAATACAATGAATTCATCGAGGGAAGCGACAAGTCTCTGGGTATTATCGCCTGTGGTCTTGCTTATAATTACCTAATGGAAAACTTTCAGAATGGATGTCCTTTCCCAGTGCTAAAAATTGGACAGTATCCGCTGCCAACCGATTTGGTTGAAAAAATGGTGGACTCTGTTGATCGCACACTAGTTTTGGAAGATGGTTACCCAATGGTGGAAGAACTTCTTACCGGACTCCTTGGGCGTGGTTTGAAAATTTTAGGTCGTTTTGACGGAACCGTGCCTTATGCCGGAGAATTAAATCCAAACGTGGTTGCAAGAGCACTTGGACTTGAAGATACTTATGGTGAAGATGCCCCTGAAATGCTGGTTGGACGTCCGCCTTCAATGTGCCCAGGTTGCCCTCATATCGATAGCTATAAAGATCTTCTTGAAGCGCTTGAGCCTTATGGTAATGGTCGTGTATTCAGCGATATTGGTTGTTATACGCTAGGTGCGCTACCTCCTTTCGAGGCCATTAACTCATGTGTGGATATGGGTGCATCAATCACAATGGCTAAAGGCGCCGCCGATGCTGGATTGGTGCCAGCTGTTGCAGTAATTGGTGATTCAACTTTTACCCACAGTGGTATGACTGGCTTACTCGATGCTGTCAATGCAAAATCTCCTATTACAGTAATGATTCTCGATAATTCAACAACAGGTATGACTGGTGGACAGCCTTCTGCTGCTTTCACTCATGTGGAAAATATTTGTTTGGGAATTGGCGTGGAAAGAGAGCATCTTCATATTTTGAAGCCGCTGAAAAAAAATCATGATGAAAATACAGCTATCATAAAAAAAGAGCTCGAATATAAGGGTGTTTCTGTGATCATTCCAACTCGTGAATGTATTCAGACATTGAATCGTCGTATGAGAGCCAAGTTTAAAAACAAAACCAAGTAGATCATGAAACGAGATATTATTTTAGCAGGAGTTGGTGGCCAGGGAATTTTATCCACTGCAGCAATAATTGGACTTGCAGCCATTGAAAAAGGCTGGTATCTAAAGCAGGCCGAGGTTCATGGTATGAGCCAGCGTGGTGGCGATGTTCAGTCACATCTCCGTATTTCAGAAGATCCTATTTTTAGTGACTTAATTCCTTTCGGACAAGCCGATATGATTCTGAGTGTTGAACCAATGGAATCTTTGCGTTATTTGCCGTATCTACACAAAGAAGGTTGGCTGGTAAGTAATAATAAACCGTTTGTGAATATTACAAACTATCCGGAAGAGGAAAACATCTATGGTGAAATTCGTAAAGTGAAAAATCATATTCTCATCAATGCCGACGATATTGCAAAAGATTTGCAGTCGCCTAAGTCTGCCAACGTCGTAATGCTGGGTGCTGCTATTGCCAAACTCGGAATTGAAAGACAGTATTTCGAAAACGCGATCAAAGGTCTCTTCGGTCGCAAAGGCGAAGAGGTAGTGAATGTAAACCTTGAAGCTCTTGAAGCTGGAATTAAATTTGCTGAGCAGTACTCAGGATAAAGAATAATTTATCTGAAAGTGGAAAGTGACAAGTGGAAAGTAATGTTTCACATTCCACGTTCTACATTCCACATTCCACAAAAACATTCAGCCGCATCTTTTTTGGTGTGGCTTTTTTGTGTCGGGTTATATCCAGTTTTGACATCAGTATTGTATCTTAGATTATCTGAGTTTGAGCCGCCACCATCAAACAACTATGCACAGGCAGTATGCCAATGCTATCGCCGGGTTTGAAGGATTTGAAAAAATCGGGACTGACTCTTAAAATACCGTGCTCCTGTGAAAGACGGTATAGAAAAGCATTTTCGATCACATCGCCTAGGCCATTTTCATTCAACTGTACCGCTATTCCAAAACCATTCTGGCCGTCGGGCATGGTGCAGTATTCTTTCGACAAATGCACCGCACCGGCATGAACAAGCACTTCGTTTCTTTCAGGATACAAACTTAAAATTGGTGCCTCCAGCGCCACAGCAATATCAGTCGCCTTACAATGACCAGCCATGTATTGCATTAGATCGTAATACACAAAATTTCCGGGTCTAAGCTCATCAATTTCGTGTAGTATTTCCTCAGTATAATAATTTAATGATGGCGTATCGCCAATGCTGATAGCACAAGGAAGTGCGTGCATCGTTTCCAGATATGTTTTTAAATTACGTAAATCTTCGGTGCCTTTTCGGTTAACTTCAATAATCCCTTCTTTATCTGCATGATAGGTGTCACCAAAATGACTTACCAATCCACCAAAATCGTGATTGGTGTATTGAGCAAACAAAGCAATAATTTCTGAAAACCGGTCTTTCTTCTCTACTGAAATCCCGGCTCTGCCATATCCACAGTCGCATTTAATATGGAAAGTAACAGAATTATGAATATTTCTGAGCGCCATTTCTGCTGCTTCAGTTGAATCAACCAAAACATGCAGGTCAATTTTTTCAGCCAGTTTGGAATACCTAATCGAGTCAGATGGATTCATCGGAATGGCAATCAGTATGTCTTCCCACCCGTCGGCAGCAAAAAACTCAGCCATTTTTAAGGACGAGACCGTGATTTTATCAATACCCAGCTGGCGGAAAATCCTTCCAGTTTCAAGCGATTGATGTGTTTTGAAATGCGGTCGAAATTCAATATTTGAAAAGAGCGGATTATGAAAAACCCGCTCTACATTTTCTTTGACTCTTATTCTATCGATAAATAGTCTTGGCAACATATTATCTGATTAGCTTCATTTCTTCCACAAGATGACCAGCACCGGCATATTTGTCAATGATAAACAATACGTATCGAATATCTACTGAAATATTGCGACATTTATTCGGGTCAAACATAAGGTCGCTCATGGTGCCTTGCCAAACGCGATCGAAGTTGATTCCAATAAGCTCTCCGTTGGCATTCAACACCGGGCTTCCGGAATTTCCACCTGTAGTATGATTTGTGGCTATAAATCCTACATGCATAGTGCCATCAGAATCGGCATACTTGCCATAATCCTTAGTATTATAGAGCTCTTCAAGCTTTTCATCCACGTAATAATCTTCAATTGCAGGATCTTCTTTTTCAATAACCCCTGCAAGAGTGGTGTACCAAGTATAATGTACGGCATCTGTGGCGTCGTAGCCTTTTACTTTTCCATAAGCAACACGAAGTGTGCTGTTGGCATCGGGCCACATGCGCTCTTCAGGAAAAACTTCGGCTAGTCCTTGTACATAAATGCGATATAGACTATCGAGGCGGGATTCATATTTGGCTTGTCCCGGTTGAATTTTTGTGATATACAGATTGATAATACCGCTGGCGAGTTTAAACATGGGATCATCTGCAGCCTTTTTTACTTTTTTGGCCTTCATGTCGAGAAATTCAGTACAATTCTCTTTAGAAGTAAAATATGAATTCTCATAAATATTGTTTGCGCAGGCATTCCAGTCGCCTTTGTATTCTTCTTTAAGGGTTTGATAATATGGAGGCAGAAAATCTTTGCCCATTCCACCAAGTTCGCTAAGCATTGCAGCGCAAGTTTCGCGATCAATATCGTAATTAATGGATTTGAAATGACCTTCTATTCCTTTTTTTAAGTCTTCCTGCAAGCGAGGTATTTCAGTAGATTTTGGATCTTGACTACATACAGCAATATATTTGTTGAAATTCCAAGCATATTTTACGGCTTCAATGCTCCAAACTCCTTCGAAAAAATAATTAAATGCGGCATTAAAAGGACGTATCTCTGTATAAACTTTTTCAAATTCAGCCATTAAATTACCGTACTTGGCTTTCAATTCTGGATTGGTCTGTACTCGCTTATCAAATTCTTCCTCTTGCTTTGTTTTACGCTCAATGCCATTCCATTGACGAATTCCTAAGCTTTCGCCCATCATTTTTTTCCAATAATTGGCAACACCGGCAATTTTTGATGCATATTGAATTCGGGTAGCATCGTCCATGGTCATATATTTTTCCATAATGTCCATACGAGTACGGCGTAAACTTACTGCTACAGGATTTTCCTCTTCAGTTATTTGCTGCACACCATCGGATAAAGTGTAGTGCTGCGTTGTTCCAGGATATCCGAAAACAAAAGTAAAATCATCTTCCTGAATACCTTGCATAGAAATTGGGAAAAAATATTTGGGTTTGTAAGGAACATTGTCTTTAGAATATTTTGCCGGTTCATTGTCTTTATTGGCATAAATGCGGAAAACGCTAAAATCGCCGGTATGACGTGGCCACACCCAGTTGTCGGTATCGCCACCAAATTTTCCAATGCTTGAAGGAGGTGCACCTACCAAACGAATATCTTCAAATACCTCATACACAAAAAGATAGAATTCGTTTCCGTAGTAAAACGCTTTCACCTTGGCTTCATAATGACTGCCTTTTACAGCATCAGCAACAATTTGTTTAGAAGCTTCGTCGATAGCTGCTTGTCTTTCTGCTTCGGTCATGCCATCTTTAATGAATTTCATAACTTGAGCTGTAACATCTTCCATTCGAACCAAAATGGTGGCTGTAAGTCCGTCATTATTTAGTTCCTGTTCCTGACTCATGGCCCAAAATCCATCTGTGAGCAGGTCATTGTCTACTGAACTGTGCCTCGCGATAGAGCCATATCCACAATGATGATTCGTAAGAATGAGGCCTTGGTCGGAAACAATTTCTGCAGTACATCCTCCACCAAATAAAACTACTGCATCTTTCATGCTTCCATGGTTTATGGAATAAATATCTTCTGCAGTGAGTTTGAAACCCATGCTTTGCATTTCGTCTTGATTTAGCGTTTCCAGTAATAATGGAAGCCACATGCCTTCGTCGGCAAATACACGGTTTATGTTTTGCGTAAAAAGGAAAAGTATTAGAATCAGCGCTTTGATTTTCATATCGCACAAGTGTTTTTTCGTTTTGAACTGCTAAGATAAATGATTTAGTGGAAAGTGGATTAAATCAGTTTTTATTTCTCGCAAAGACGCATAAGGAGAACTTTTGTCAGATTTATTCGGTTCTGGCAGTGTAATTGAGGTTTGAATTGTCGACAATGGTTTTGCTTAATCGACGTTTCCATGCCCACATTTTTGCGTGCAATATCTTAAT
>JAFGWG010000024.1 GCA_016937255.1 Bacteroidales bacterium | reverse complement strand
TGATAGTGATTTGAGTGTGTGGTTGAGTGTTGATCCTTTGAGTGATAAGTATCCGAGTACAAGTCCGTATATGTACGTATTGGGGAATCCATTGAAACTTATAGATTCCAATGGAATGAGTGCAGAGGGACCTGATGAATGGGATGTTTGTTTAATGCAGGATGGATCTGTTGAAACAACATGGAAAAGTTATAAGGGTGGCTCAAATACCCAAATTGTAAACTTATCTTATGAGAATGATAACGGCGATCATATAGCTAGTGGTGAAGGTGCAGTTGTAGATGTTGAGAAAGGTAGATTTGAGAAAATTGCCAATTATGTTGGAGAGCATGGAGGAGATACTTATCGTGACCGATTAGAAGAGATATTAAATAGTGATGGTTTTTTTGATGGAGGTATTTGGACAGTTGGGTTATCGGGGAATGCCGCATTTGCAAATCTAGGCGTAAATGGTGAAGTTGGATTTGTGATTGATGCAAGAGACGGATTTAGTATTGGTACATACACTTCTTATGGTAGGTCAACAGGTCTTGATTTATCTGGTGGAATTTTAGTTAACTATTACAAACCTATTTCTAACCCCGAAAAGTTTTCTGCTAAGGATCTTGATGGGTATGGAGTAAGCGAAGACATTGGCTTTTTCATTTTTGACATCTCAAATGGAGGTGATGCATCTACACCTGGATTAAATCCATTGACACCTAGTCCATATCATACAACTTATACTCGACAAGGTTTTGGTGTTTCAATTGGTCTGCCTCTTGGAGCTACCTATAATAGAAGCAAGATGAATACAAGTAAAATGTATAAAGTTTGGTAATTTAGATAATATGGAAAGCTCTCTTTATATATTTTCAATGTTTATTGTATTTATAATAACAATTGTTCTTACAATAAGACAATGTATAATAAAGTACTCCTTGCACCTGAAATTACTAAAGGAATTATACCCCAGTAGGATGGAAAAATTTCAATCGTGGCTTGGGTATGCCTTTATTCTCTTTATTAAATTCGAGATAGGGAGCTACCTTTACTTTACTTTTCCATTTTATTTTGGAAATGCCTCTCAAAAGGGTTTTTCTGATGAAGCGTTAGTTTATCATAATAAGCTAATTAAAAGTAATAAAAGAGTCCTGATTTTGCTTATTTGTTTGGCGATAGTTTTAACTTTTGTAATTCTATTTACAAATGCGAATTCTTGAATGCACATTCTGCGATAATTCTTTCAAGCCGTTCAAAAGAGCGGCTTTTTTATGTTTTGTCGGTTCTGTTACCGATAGAATCTTCAGGGTTTTCATGCTGAGACTTTGTTTTTCCGGCGATTTTTCGTAATTCCGATAACTATCGGAATGCACCAGCAAATTTGACTAGATTCTCGTCGGCGAATGAAAGCTCTCTCCACACTTCTCAAATCTCAAATCTAAGTTCTCAAATCAAGATTCAAAATTCTCAAATCTCAATTCCCTATCTTTGCACTCATGCAAAAATATTCCGTACTCATACCCGCAGCCGGTTTAAGTGGACGAATGGGGCAGTCCAAAGCTTTTCTTCCATATCCCAGCGCAAAATCGCTGGCTGATGCAATCATTCAAAATTACCTGAATGAAAATTGCGTTAAAATTGTGTTGGTACTGAATAAGCAAGATTATCATCATCCGGATAAATTCAATTTCTTTCCGGTTCACCCGAAAGTACATGTACTGCTGAATCCTAATGCCAAAAAAGGCCGTTTCACTTCAATTCAAACAGGTTTACTCAGCTTGTCAAGCCAGTATCCGGTTTTTCTTCATAATGTCGATAATCCCCCGACCCCTTCAGCATTAATTTCCGATATGCTTGAAAATCTCGAAGACCATGCTTTTCTTATTCCAAACTATAAACTTACCAATGGCCATCCGCTATTAATGAGAGATCAGGTTATGGAAGCGATTAAAAACGCCAACGAGAATGCCAATCTCAGAGATATTCTTTCTGCTTTTGAAGGTAAAATTATGCCTTGCGAATTCCCTGAAGTTTTGGTGAATTTAAACACGCCGGAGGAATATGAGCGTTTTTTGAATCTTGAGTCGTGAATTTTTAAACTCGAAACCTGAAAAATTGATCACGTTTTACATGCCCGTTCTACGTTCTACGTTTTACGTTCTACGAATTAAAAATCAGCACACCTGATAAACTGCAAGCATGATCAAAAAATTCCACCTTTCTATTTCCACTTTCCACTAAATCCTTATCTTTGCAAGCTATTTTTTTTACTATGACCTCAAAAAATTCAAAATAATATGAACAAGGAAGAATTAAGTAAAGCGATATTGGCCAAGGCTGCCGAATATCGGAATTATACTGCAGAAAATCTCAGCAAACTGGTTAAAATCAAGTCGCTGAGCGGTGAAGAAAAAAACGTACAAGAAGAAGTTATGCGCCAAATGCACGAAGCCGGATTCGACGAAGTTAAAATAGACGGTCTCGGAAATGTACTCGGACGAATTGGAAACGGCAGCAAAACGCTTGCCATTGATGGACATATCGACACAGTAGATGTTGGAAATCTGGATAACTGGGACATGGATCCGTTTTCAGGCAAAATTGATGATGAATTTGTATATGGCCGCGGAACAGTTGATCAAAAAGGCGGCATTGCATCTGCCATTACTGCCGGACGTATTCTAAAAGACCTCGGACTTCAGAACGATATCAGCATGTGGGTTGTAGCCAGTGTTATGGAAGAAGATTGCGACGGCTTGTGCTGGAAATATATTATTGAAGAAAGCGGTTTCAAACCCGATTTTGCGATCAGCACTGAACCCACCAACCTAAATGTATATCGCGGGCATCGCGGGCGTATGGAAATGCATGTTTCTTTCCGTGGTCTCAGCTCACACGGATCAGCTCCCGAGCGAGGAAAAAATGCTGTTTATATGGCCGCACGTGCTGCGCTGGAAATTGAACAGTTACATGAAAGATTACATAACGACGAGTTTCTCGGAAAAGGTTCAGTAACCATCTCAGAAATCGTGAGTGGAAGCCCTTCGCTTTGCGCAGTAGCCGATTTTGCCCGCTTTCACCTCGATCGTCGTCTCACTTGGGGAGAAACCAAAGAAAGCGCCGTTAAAGAAGTTCAGGATGCCGTGAATAATCCCGATGCAAAAGTGGAAGTTCTGCATTATGACGGACATGCTTTTACAGGATTGGATTACGGAATGGAAAAATATTATCCCACCTGGAAAATGCCGGAAGATCATCCTGCAGTGCAGTGTGGAGTAGAAACCTTTACCAGTCTTTTTGGGAAAGCTCCACTTGTAGATAAATGGACATTTTCTACCAATGGCGTGGTTATCAATGGAATACATGGAATCCCGATTATTGGTTTCGGTCCCGGAAATGAAGTTTTGGCTCATGCGCCAAACGAAAAAACTCCGATCTCTGATCTGGAAGCTGCATCAGCATTTTATGCATTGTATACCAATCTTATTTAAAACTAAAAATTTCAACATATGGCTAAGTTTAAAGAACTCATAAAGAGCATTGAAAAAACCAATGCCGATCTGTTTCAAAAAGATTTCCTCCTCACTTGGGATAAAAGTCCTGAAGAGTTGGAATATGTTTTACTCGTTGCAGAAACCCTGAAAAAACTATATTCAAAAAACATCAGCACCCGTTGTTTCGATAGTGGTTTGGCTGTTTCACAATTTCGTGATAACAGTACCAGAACACGGTTTTCTTTTGCATCAGCAGCTAACCTGCTTGGCCTTACAGTTCAGGATCTTGACGAAGGTAAATCACAAATTTCTCATGGTGAGACTGTACGAGAAACCGCAAATATGATTTCATTTCTTACCGAAATTATTGGTATTCGTGACGATATGTACCTTGGAGCAGGACATACTTATATGAAAGAAGTGGGCGAGGCTCTTAATGATGGTTATTTGAATAAAGTTCTTCCCCAACGCCCGGGAATTGTAAACCTGCAATGCGATATCGACCACCCTACCCAATCCATGGCTGATTTGCTGCATTTGAAAAAAACATTTGGTTCGCTCGAGAACCTAAAAGGCAAAAAAATTGCCATGACTTGGGCTTACAGTCCTAGTTATGGAAAACCACTTTCTGTTCCTCAGGGAATTATTGGCTTAATGAGTCGCTTTGGCATGAATATTACCCTTGCTCATCCCGAGGGTTACGGTTTAATACCTGATGTAGTGGATTTGGCCGGAAAGAATGCCAAGAAAAGCGGCGGTTCTTTTAATGTTGTAAACGATATGAAAACTGCATTTGAAGGAGCTGATATTGTGTATCCAAAAAGCTGGGCGCCATACAATGTAATGGAGCAAAGGACTGAATTGCTTCGTGCAAATGATCATGACGGATTGAAAGAACTCGAAAAACAAGCTTTGGCGAATAATGCCAAGTTTAAGGACTGGGAGTGTGATCGTGATAAAATGGATGTAACCAAAGATAAATCTGCTTTATACATGCACTGCCTGCCTGCTGATATTACCGGAGTTTCTTGTAAGGAAGGCGAAGTTACTGCAGAAGTTTTTGAACAGTATCGTCTGGCCACTTATGCGGAAGCCGGATATAAACCTTATATCATTGCTGCCATGATGATGACCAATCGTTTCTACGATGTTGCCGATTTGTTGAATTTCATGAAAAAGCGTGATATGCCGAGGGTCTATTAATACCAGAACATTATTTTACATCCCTAAACGATCATGTTTGCTTATGCAGATGTGGTCGTTTTTTTTTATAACCTAAGTTCGCGCGATAGTAAAACCTTCAAGGTGGGGTGTTAAAAATCAAGATAATTACATTTTTTTTCTTCATCCCATATTCATGGCATTGCGTCTCTTTT
>JAFGWG010000174.1 GCA_016937255.1 Bacteroidales bacterium | reverse complement strand
GCGATTTAGTTACGTGTGCCAATGCAGAAGAAATGTGGATTAATGAAGGCTGGGCTGTTTTTTCAGAATTCATTTTCGAAGAAATAATTTATGGCGATAACGCAGCAAAATCTTATATCAGAGACAAGCATGCCGATGTTCTGAAAAAAGCACATTTTGACGATGGCGCTTTTTATCCAGTTTGCAATGTTCCTCACGACGTTACTTACGGAACTACCGTTTATGATAAAGGAGCCATGGTGGTACATACCATGAGGCATTATATGGGTGATTCACTGTTTTTCGATGCGGTACATCAATATACCGACACTTATCAATTCGACAATATTACTTGTGCCGAAATGCGTGATTTTTTTGGAACAGTATCCGGAGTTGATCTCAACGACTTTTTCGATGCGTGGGTTTTCCGTGAAGGGTTTCCCCATTTTAGTGTAGATTCTTTTGCATCTGTTCAAAATGGAAGCAATTATGATGTTACTGTTTACATGAAGCAAAAACTTTATGGTTGCAGTCAATACGCCAACAGCAATAAAATTGAGCTAAGCTTCATGAATAATCAGTGGCAGGAATACAATGTCATTATCGAGTTTTCTGGACAAACCGGTTCTCAAACCATTTCTGTACCGTTCAACCCCGATTTTATCATTTGCGACAAATACGAAAAAACTGCAGATGCAATTATCAGTTACGACGACTATAGAAACACAACAGGCTCTATAGCCTATGCCGACGCTTTTGCATCTATTGATATCACACAATATGTTGATAGCACGTATTTCAGAGTTGAACATCATTGGGTTGCTCCAGATGCTGTGAAAACAAATCCCAATATCTATCGCATAAGTCCAAATCACTATTGGTCAATTGATGGCTTAATACCAACTGGAACCAATTTTACTCCACAATTTGATTATAATCGAATTGCCACAACCAGCACAGGAATGATAGATACTGACTTTCTTTCAACCTCAACCAGTGTCGATTCTTTAGTACTTGCATACCGAAGAGATGCTTCAGATGATTGGGCTATTGTACCATTCACAAAATATGGAAACTTCAATATTGGGAAAATAAAAACAATAAACGGACAAGCCGGAGAATATTGTCTGGCCATTGGCGAACCCGGGCAGGCTGCTATTGAAGAACCTATTGATGCCATGAATGGCATTGATGTATTTCCAAATCCATCTGCCGCTTTCAGTATTGAAATCAATGATAATTCTATTGTAGAAATCACTATTGTTGATATGCAGGGACGAACGGTATTCAGACAAAATATTGAAGAAGGCAGTAAAACAATCATGTGGTTTCCTGAAAGCTCTGCAGCACAACACTTTATTGTATATGCTTTCGACACAAATGGAGACATGAAAGGAATACAAAAGATTCTTTTCACTCCGTAGGCTTAGAATTTAAAAAGTAGGGGATTACAAGTCTATATTTTATTTTCCCCATACGATTTAAATCCATTTCCAAAAATCTCATTGGCATTGATCACGGTCATAAATGCTTTATCGTCTATTTCACGAATAAAGTCTTCCATCATAGCCACTTCCCGACGGTTAACAACAGTATAAATCATTTCTTTATCTGCTCCTGAATACATTCCTTTTGCAGGAATAACAGTTCCACCTCTATTGAGATCTTTTAAGATTTTCTCCTTTATTTCTTCAGATTTATCTGACACAATAATGCAGGTTTTCTCATAGTTTACACCTTGAATAACTGCATCAACAACTTTTCCGGTAATAAAAATTACTATCCAGCTATAGAGAGGAATTTTCCAATCGTCGAAAGCCACCAAAGCAATTAAAACGATAGCAGCATCAACAGCAATGAGGAGTTGTCCAATTGGCAATTTAGTATATTTAGACAAAATCATGGCCACAATATCGCTACCACCAGAACTGGCTTTTGATCGAAAGATTAATCCAAGACCAAAACCAATTAATAAAGCACCAAAGATGGCAGATAATAATGGATCTCCTTCAACAAGAGGTTCATATCCCCAGGTAAATTCAAGTAGAGATATCCATACCGACAGAAGCACAAATCCCACAACAGTTTTTACACCAAAACGAGGGCCTAGAACCTTAATTGCTATTAATGTTAGCGGAATATCAATTGCAAGTCCCACAATACCAATAGGTAAACCCATAAGGTGATGTAAAACTATTGCAACACCATACACCCCACCAGGAGCCAATTTATATGGAGAAATAAAAAAAACAAATCCTGCCGCCATGATAAAGGATCCGACTACAATAAGCAAATACGCTCTAAACCAGATTTTTGAGAGAAATTTCTCTTTTGTAATATAAGCCATTTCAAAAATTTCTGCAAAAGTACAGAGACTGTGCTAGAAAACACATATAGATTACAATAATTCGACAAAAAATGCGTTATTATCTGTTAGATTTTGCAAAAAGTCTACTTTTTTCTGGACTTTTGCTTTTTGAGAGCTTATCTTTGCACAAAATAATAACTAATGAAATTATCTGATTTTAAATTCGATCTACCCAAAGAACTTATTGCACACTTCCCCCCTGAGAACAGAGATGAAAGTCGTTTAATGATCATCGACAGAAACAGCGGTAAGATTGAGCACAAATCATTCAGCAATATACTTGACCATTTCAATGAAGGCGACGTAATGGTAGTAAACAATACCAAAGTTTTTCCTGCTCGCATGTTTGGACGCAAGGAGAAAACCGGAGCCATTATTGAAGTTTTTTTATTGCGAGAATTGAACCCTGATTCAAAGCTTTGGGATGTATTGGTTGACCCAGCGAGAAAAATTCGAATTGGAAACAAATTGTATTTTGGAGAAAATGATGAATTGGTAGCAGAAGTAATAGACAATACCACTTCCCGTGGTCGTACTTTACGTTTTCTTACCGATATGGAGCACCCTGAATTTAAGGCGCTGCTGCAATCTCTTGGAGAACCACCTCTTCCAAAAATTATCAATCGCCCTGTAATTGAAGAAGATAAAGACCGATATCAAACCATTTATGCAAAGCATGAAGGTGCAGTAGCTGCTCCTACAGCAGGTCTTCATTTTTCGAGAGAGTTAATAAAACGCCTCGAAATTAAAGGAATCAATATTGCAGAAATCACATTGCATGCCGGACTTGGAAACTTTCGTCGCATTGAAGTGGAAGATTTGAGCAAACATAAAATGGATTCGGAAGAGTTTATCATTGAAGAAAAAACTACTGCAATAGTAAACAAAGCTAAAGATAATCGCAAAAAAGTTGTTGCTGTAGGAACCACCTCAATGAGAGCCATTGAGTCTAGTGTTACAATAAATGGCAGACTTAAGGCATTCAAGGGCTGGACAAACAAATTCATTTTCCCGCCATACGAATTCAATTTGGCAGATTCAATGATTTCAAACCTTCACTTACCTCAATCATCTATGATGATGATGGTGGCGGCCTATACCGGTTATGAATTACTGATGGAAGCCTACGAAGTAGCCGTTAAAGAAAAATATAAGTTCTTCACATACGGCGACGCGATGTTAATTATCTAATTGTGAGCGATATACACTTTGTTATTGTAGCTGGCGGAAGTGGAAAAAGAATTTCCTCTTCTGTTCCGAAGCAATTCATTTCTGTTTTAGATACTCCTCTTTGGGTTCACACATACAAGCGCCTAAAGAATGCTGTACCCCAAGCAGATTTCACAATGGTTGTGAACAATGACAATATTGCCTTTTGGAATGCACAGAAAGATGAATTTTTAAGAGAGCATCTCATTCATCTGGCAGGATCTGGCCCTGAGCGTTTTCATTCTGTAAAAAACGGCTTACAATACATAAAATCAAATCAAATAATTGCCATTCACGATGCTGTTAGGCCCTTTGTTAGCAATAAAGTTATTGAAAGCGGAATTCATGTTGCTGGGCGCTATGGAGCTGCGGTTCCCGCTATTCCACTTAAAGAATCCATTAGACAAATAGATGGAGCCTTATCAAAAACTCTTGATCGTTCAGAATTCCGCATTATACAAACACCCCAATTTTTCAAAGGAGAGATTATTCTGGATGCATACCGCCAATCATATCGTGCTTCTTTCACTGATGACGCATCGGTAGTGGAAGCTGCTTCATATAGCATTCGCTTAATTGAAGGCAATACTGAAAACATAAAAATTACTGAAGATACCGATCTTATTATTTGCGAAGCCCTACTGAGAAGAATGAGCACAAACTAATTAGCTACGGCCTTTCCAAGTGCTTTTCTTATTAAAAACAAGTAAAATTCCCATCCAAAGGAGATAAAAAGGATAGATGATAGCTAAAACCAGCTGTGCTACTCCTGAGAATTTATGCTTCCAACGATAAGCAGCAACTGCAGGCAATATAATATCAGACAGTAATTTCGAAACAGCTAATTGAAGGAATATTGGATCTTTATAAATGAAGAAGCAAGGCACAGCCAATAAAAAAAAAGCATTAGACATAATAAGAAAAAAAGCAAAAATAAAAGGCAAAATACTGCGATATGAAACCGCTTTAGAAGCCCACCTTAATCTTTGTTTCAGAAATGCGGAAATAGTACGAGGTGCATCTGTTCGAACCAAAGAAGACGCATTACTAGAAAATGCTATACTTTTTCTACCATATTGATGTATAAGGAATTGCATAAAAAAAACATCATCTCCATGTTGATGATTTTTCCCATAATCTGAATTATAAAAATCAAGAAAATCTTTCTTGCAGAATAATAAACCGGCTCCAGAAACCTGTACGGGCAAATGCAGACAAGCAGCAGCAGCACCTCCGCTAACCAAAAAAAGCAGTTCTGCGCTTAAAAGCTTTTGCAAAAAGGACAATTTTTCAGCATACAAAACTGGAGCACTAATCATTCTAATAATCGAAGTTTTTGAGAAAAGCATGGTTTCAGCCCATGTATCACCAACAGTACAATCGGCATCCAAACACAAAATCATTTCTGTATCTGCTACAGAAATTGCCGTTTTCCAAGCATCCTTTTTACCTTTGCCATCAGATTTCAAAACACTAATTTGCATTTCAGGATTTTGCTTTGAGAACTCCATTGCAAGCGCCAGCGTGTTATCCTCCGAATGATCATCAACAACAATAATTGATTCTGCCCTGACACTCTGATTTTTCAATGCTTTTAATGCTGATACAATATGATCCTCTTCATTTCTCGCTGCAATAATTATAGAAAAGGCCTCTTTTACAGATATTTGTTGTTTGCTACCACATAATGACAAGGATAAAACAAGCATTATTATGCAATAGATTGCGAATACGACAACACAAATAATGAGGAACACAATCATGACTCTTTGCGTTTAAATATGCTAAATCCCGGAATATAAAAGGCGCCAAAAACAGCAGGACCAGCAATATTAATCAACCAAATTAATGTTGAAGCAATAATAATTCTAAGCTCTAAAGCATCGGGCTGAGACATGCCTTTTAAGTCGTACCATGAAACAAGGAGCATTAATAGCAAAGTACTTCTCGCAGGAAGCTCTGTAAGAGCTATTGTTGGCACTATCATCAACAACACATAGAGAAGTGCAATAATAAGAAATGCATCAATTAGGGGAAGCGAAATTCCTAATAGAGTTAATAAAATTATATATTGAAATGAAAAAATGAAAAATCTAAGAAAACTCATTCCCAACACATAGAATTTGTCTGTCATTTTTAGTTCATGCAAAACCTCCAATTGTTTTTCTATTTTTTTGAACCGCCTAAAAAGTCGAGTTATTATTTCCAATCGCAAATAAACAAGTAGCAATAGAATAATAACTAAAATAAAAAGAGCTATAGAAATGGCATGTATATTAATGGGTAAATAACTTGTTATCACGCTACTGAAAAAAATCAGCGATAAAAGTCCCCAAAAAGCGGTACAAAACAATTGAGCAAAACTGGTAAAAAACGCCAGAACTGAAGCTTTCCAGAAAAATTTCTTTTCCAACATCAAAGATTTGCCGGCATACTCTCCCACTCTATTGGGAATAAAAAATCCCACCGCCAAGCCAGCCATTACAGACTTGAATGATTCTCCAAGACTAAGTTTTTGAAGAGACTTGGTAACTCGTTTCCATTTCAATGCTTCCACGCCCCAATTAAGCACCATCATTAAAACAACAGCAAAGAGTATCAGGTATTGAATCCAATCGGAGAACAACTCATTCCACACATTTGAAAAATCGCCAAAAATATATTGAAAGCCATCCTTATCTTTAAATACAAACCATGTTAGCAAAGCCAAAACCAGGACTGAAAAGACCTGAAAAATGCGCATTTTTAGTTTTCTGTATTTTAACGATTGCATAAACAAATGTACTAAAATCTGAAGTACATAAATTTGAAGATGTTATTTTATGTATATCCGTTTTCATACCTAATTTAATATTTCAGAACTAAAGAATTTTGCTATATTGCTGTTTTTCTGATACATAGAAATGCAATGTATTTTAAAACATATCCTTTAGGTATGAATGCGGATAATCAATAATTTTAATTCAAATAAAAACTCATTGCGAACTCTTGATGATTCTAAAAGCAAAAAATAAAAAAAATCACGTACATTTGAGCATGAAGAAAAAGTCGCGTATTCTAGGCATAGATCCTGGCTCAAATTATATGGGCTATGCTATTATCATAAGCGATGGCAAATCGCATGAAGTAATAGACATGGGTGTTGCGACTTTTCAGAAGCTTGAATCACACCTTGAAAAGATAAAAGGGATCACGAAATTCACAGATAAATTGCTTGAAGAACAGAAACCTGATATTCTGGCCATTGAAGAACCCTTTTATGGAAAGAATATTCAGTCGATGTTGAAACTGGGTCGAGCTCAAGGAGCCGTTATTTCCTGTGCGCTTCGACAAGATCTCCCAGTATTTGAATACACACCCCGAAGGATAAAGCAATCTGTTACAGGCAAGGGGTCTGCTTCTAAAGAGCAAGTTGCTGCAATGGTTTCTGCCATTACGGGTATCCCAAATGATGAAAATTCGTACGACGCTACTGACGCAGTTGCCATAGCCCTTTGTCATATTTTAAGCAAAGACCTTGATAAAAAACCTCCGGTTAGGCGCATCAAAAGTAAGAATCAATGGGATCAATTTCTGAAAAATAATCCTGATCGGCTGAAGGAGTAAATTCTAAAAAGCATTAATATCTAGCGGCATCATAGAACAATACCACTTGAGTGTTCGTTCTCCAATACCAGGAGCATTAATATAAATGAGATAGACGCCGCCATTGACCAGATTTCCTGCAGTATTTTTCAAATCCCATTCAAGATAAGTAAACATACCATCTGTTTTTTCTAGTTTCCGGATTAATTTCCCATTTAGTGAAAAAATGCTCACGCTGCAATTATCGGGAAGGTTTGTAATTTTCACCCTTCGCTCTGTTTGATTCTCTGAATACCCGTTATAATCGTAATACGGATTCGGGACAATATTAATCAAGCTAAGTGCAGATTGAGCTGTGAGCAAATCATTTGTTTCAGAAACAAAATCCGACATTGAAAAGGAATACATCGGATAATTTGCATTTTGAGGGTTGGATATTGCAGAGCTATCAGTACTATAATATTTAGCATAGGGCTTACTAACACGTAATCTTATGTGCACATCACTGCTTAGCCAAGTCTGATTTGGCGCCAACATTGGAATACCAACCCATAAGACATCTTTGTACGCATTTCGCAGATTCACTATTCCTCCTGCCGTAATAATATCGTGCAGCCATTTCCCTTCATCATAAGCAGGGCAAGCTGTACTATCATCGACATTATGTCCAAAAACATAAATAAAATGTTTCCCTCCAAAAATATACTGGGTTAATGTTTCAAAATTAGAACTTGGGTTCAATATCATATCTCTTCCATTTTCTCCAACCATCCAACTATCTTCAGCAAATGCAAGATTAAGCCTTTCGCCAGTTTCAACATTAATGGCATAACCAGGGAACCAACCCATACCTGTTGAATATCCATCATACGTAGCCTGAGCTGTTCCGGTATTTCCATCTTTATCTACCGATTCTCCTGCACGAAGACTTCCTTTTTCAACACCACCCTCACTAAGAAGATTGTCATCACAAGATTCAATAACAGGACAGCGGCTCCATTTGCTTTTATCGGGGGTTAACACTATGTCAACACTGGCAAGATTCGACATTT
>JAFGWG010000173.1 GCA_016937255.1 Bacteroidales bacterium | reverse complement strand
GTATTTGGCAGCAATTTCTATTGCTTTCAGTAAAGTGTGTTGCTCCACCGTAAATGAAGCATGCATACCCACGAGTCCTGGTCTGTTTTTCAGATAATCATCAGATTCCTCAAGACTTTCTATGGCTTTAGCCTCTCCGTAGCGGTCAGTGATTTCGTAGGCCAGCAAATGACCAAGACCTACTTCATCAAAAGCTTTTGCAATGATTTCCAGTGAGCCTTTCAGCATATTAGGCGAAGCATGATGATCTATGGCAAATGTACATCCACGTTTGGCACAAGCAATAGCAGTGGTAAGTGCACTCAGACGAATCATATCAGCATCCAATTTCTGATCCAGTGTCCACCAAATATATTCTAGCGTTTCGCTAAAATTAGTCGGATTTTTCTTCGGGGCGTGCATTCCACGAGCTAATGCAGAATAAACATGATGATGTCCGTTTACAAATGCACGGGTTACAAATTTCCCACTGCAATCAATCACTTGATCTGCTCGGGTGTCTGGTCCCACAAAGAGAATGCCTTTTCCGGCGCCTTCTTCAACAAGAATACTGGTTTCTTTCTGAGTAAAACTCAGCGGATCGATATAGGTTGCGTTTTTGAGGAGTATCATAAGCTAGAAATTAAAACCGAGTGCCATTCCAACCGGAATGATCCAAAGATTATCGGGCGAATTTGTGTTCAACATAGAAGCATAGAACTTAAAATGAAGGCGGTTGCTCCGCAGTGGTTGTAACCGATATCCCAGCATAGGATAGAGATAATGATATTTTTCAAGATCTCCAAACACAAATGTTCCACCAATTCCTATTTCAGCAAAGTGTCTTGTTTTTCCCAGCATGGCGGTAAAATAATATGGAAGGGTCAAATACGTTTCTGGATCTCTTGAAGTGGCAATATTAAAAATGTTAACGTCCTGAGCATATCCTAATCCACCACCAATAGAGCCATAAAAAACGTTCCCCACCTTTAGAATATGACCATAGCTAGCAGAAAAGACTGATACATTACCAAATTCAGTAAGTTCAAGAAACTGGCATGGTCTGTTATCAATCAAACTATCCAATTCATCTTGTGCATTACTCTGGTAGATCAAAAATATGAGCATAAAAAATCCAAAAACCTTCATTTTGTTTTTTTTTGTAAAGATAATATTTGTATTCGATTCTTACACTCGGTGCAACTATATTTCTATTGCTTATTTTTTGTAATTTCGTCAACACAAAACCAATAAGAATCTAATCAAAAAAGCACTTAAAACTTGAACGTAAAAGCTTTTTATGGAAAAGAATAAACGATATACCCTCACCCGAAAAATCATCACCGGCATACTAATGTACGGGTTCACTGTTGTGGGCTTTACCGATATATTATTGAACAACAGTGGCACCTATTCCACTACAATGGCGATGGATATTAACAGGGTGTATTTCTATACATTCTTTTTGCTGGTCTTGGGTTGCTGGTTACTTTATCACAAATGGTTTATAGGAATAGGCTTTTTATGTCTGGCGTCATTCAGCTTCTATTTTGAAGAGTATCATGACCTACACAATTATTTTGCTTCCATTACGGTATATGTAGGTGTAGTATTAGATTTCCTTATACGAAAAAACATAAAGTGGTTAATCCCTTTGATCATTATTGGAATAGTGCAGGGAGCAGCCTTTTATTTCCGATGGTATGGCCTGCATTTAGTGGGCGGCATGGAGTTTTTGGCTTTAAGTGTGGGATCTGTTTTTATCATAAAGAAGATATAGGGCTGCAGAATCTGACAGATTTTATCGCACCTGAAAAACAAGGTTGCGCAGAAGCATACCAATTTCTGTTCCATGACCCTCATCCTTTCGGGACGATGAAACAGGGTTTGTCTTTTTAGGATATGCAGCTGTAATACACGCGTAGTCAACCTTTGAATCGTAAATCGCTCTGGGCATAAATAGTCCCAATCTGTGGCACAAGTGTAGTCCCTCGGGACGAAAAACAGTGTATCAGAGACTACTTCTTCTTAGCCTTTTTCTTCTTGCTTTTCTTTCCGGGCTCCTCACCGCTAAAATCTACTTTAACCTCACGGCCTTTGAAATGGGTTTTACTCAATGCGCTAATGACCTTTTCGGCATATTGGTCTCCCACTTGGAATATGGTGTGTTTTTCCTCTATCTTAATAGATCCTATGGTGATATCTCTATCGCGAGCGTTGTCATTAATCATTCCAATTAAACGAGGAGGATTCACTCCATCAACACGACCTACATTGATAAATAGCTTGGTAAATCCACCTTGGCGATCATCTGAACGATTCCTTTCGCGGCGACCATTATCACGCTCTCTGCCGTTATCTCTACCTCTATCGCGATCTCCTCTTTCACGGCCTCCTCTTTCACGTCCTCCTCTATCGCGACCACCTCTGTCACGAGGATCACCGGAATCTCTTTTATCTATTTTATTAAGATCAGGTGCATTTTTATAATATTCAAGAAATCGATTAAATTCAAGAGATACAAAACGCTTAATAATCTCTTCTTTATCAAGCCATTCAAGCTTTTTCATTACCGTTTCCATGAAAGGTGCAATTTGTTTTTCATCAACATTTACATGTTCCATTTTATCGATCATGTTAAAAAGTTGCTTGCCACAAATTTCAGAACCATTAGGTACATTTTGCTTTTCAATTTTCTTTCCTAGAATTTTCTCCAATTGAGGGATTCTGCTTCTCTCACGGAAATTTACAATAGAAATTGAAATACCATGCTTATCGGCTCTCCCGGTGCGTCCACTTCTGTGAATATAATCTTCGATATCATCGGGAAGATTATAGTTTATAACATGAGAGATTTCTCTAACATCAAGTCCACGAGCAGCCACATCTGTTGCCACAAGCATTTGCAACGTACGCTCTCTGAAGCGTTTCATCACATGGTCACGCTGCGACTGAGAAAGATCTCCGTGCAGTGCATCTGCATTATAGCCATCTTTAATTAGCTTATCTGCTGTATCTTTAGTTTCTGCTCTTGTTCTACAAAAAACAAGACCATAAATATCGGGATTGATATCGGCTATGCGTTTTAATGCAGGATAACGATCCTTAGCATGCACCTGATAATACAAATGCTTTACATTATCTGCTCCTGAATTTTCTTTTCCTACAGAAATTCTTACAGGATCGTGCATGTATGTATTGGCTATACGCGCTACTTCTGAAGGCATTGTCGCCGAAAATAACAAGGTGCGTTTACCTTTGGGGGTTTGCTCGAGAATAGCGTCCAATTCATCTCTGAATCCCATATTCAGCATTTCATCGGCTTCATCCAGAACAACAGTGTGAATTTCAGTAATATTTGCCCTTTTCCTTTTAATCATATCCAGCATACGCCCGGGAGTTGCCACAATAATTTGTGTGCCCCGCTTCAAATCACGAATCTGATTATCAATACTTGCACCACCATAAATTGGAGTTACACGTAAACCTTTAACATGTTTTCCGTAATTCTCTAAATCTTTAGCAATTTGAATGCATAATTCACGAGTTGGAGATAATATCAGCGACTGTACAGTTGTAATACTCGTATCGCACTGATCAATTATTGGCAGACCAAAAGCTGCCGTTTTACCGGTTCCGGTTTGTGCCAGCCCGACAATGTCATTTTCACAATCAAAAAAAAGTGGTATAATTTCTTCCTGAATAGGTGTGGGTGTCTGAAATCCAAGCTCTTCAATTCCTCTCAGCAAATCGGGAGACACGCCCAATTCTTTAAATGTCAACATAAAAATCTATTAAAATTAGCTGCAAAGGTAGTACTAATTATCCAGTAATTCAGACTTTTGCGCAAGTGAATTCAAAATCAATACAAAAAACCAAAGAGCCAAATTGGAATAATGTTCCCAATTGAGTGCTCAATATCATCTTGAACTATATATGCATTTTTCAAATGAGCCACTTGTTTACGCTTTTTACTTTGCCCGCCTACTTCAAAGGTGAATTTTGAATCCATCAAAAAATCACCAAATGGCGAGTATGTAAGCGAATGCAAATGTGATACCTGATTCATGAAAAAAGTTTCACGTACCGTTCCAATCTCCATTTTTGTAAATGCTGAGAGTGCATAAATCATGTTAGGATTATTCAGGTATATTTTTTCGGGCTTGTTGAATTGACGCATTCCATCTGAATCAGAGTACAACGTAGAAATAATATCAGCTTTTGCCAAATAAGAAATATAACGCAGCAAAGTGTCACGTGCCACTCCCATTTCACGACTCAGATTTGCAATATTCGGCTTAAAAGGCACAAGGCCCGCAATAATAGTGAGCAGCTTGCGTAAAGCAACAACAGCATGGTAATCTATTCCAAAAACAGCTGGTAAATCATTTTCGATAACTTGGTTAATTGTTGCAATCAATCTGCGGTGATAGTTTTCATCATCTTCAATTGCAAATGGATATGAACCAAATACATAGTATTCATGCAAATACTTTAAAGGAAAATCAACAAGAGCCAGTATTTTTTCGCAAGTTTGCTTGCTTCGATTCAAAATATCATCCATCGTAATAACAGGCACCTGTATTCCATAAAAAAGCTCAATATATTCCCTAAGCGACATGGTCGGTAAATGATAATGCAATGCTCTGCGACTCAAATCTGCTTCACCCCTGTAAATATCGAGTGCAGATGAAGCACTGAAAACCACTTTCAGCTTTGGGTAGCGATCGTAAATATTCTTAATCTCACGTGACCAGCCCTGATATTTATGCACCTCATCCAGAAAAAGATGAGTACCTCCATGCTTTACAAAATGATCGGCAAGCGAAACCAATGTATTATTGGTGAAATACAAATCATCAAGCGTAGCATAGATTACTTTATCACTTCCGGGGTGATTTGCTTTAAGGTATTGCAACATCAGAGTTGATTTCCCCACACCTCGTGCACCCGTGATCGCAGTAAGCCTTTTGCCCCAAGTCATATCCTCAATGGCATAGCGCACAAACCGCATATCTGCATGGGTTAAAAACTGTTCTGATGCAAAAAACAATTCATTCATAATCTGTACTTAAAGTACAAATATACAACATTACAAATATAGATACAACATTTTACTCATTTTTTAACAATATGTATTAGTTATTTTACTTACTAATATCACTTATTCATCTATCATATTTGAGTTATATTTATTTATTTACCTAATAATCTATTTATTACACTTGCAATATTTCAAATTCTCTAATGTCTTGTTATTCTGTATTTTAGGTGATGCTGGATTATTTCAACACAGAAACATCATCTTTCATGGGTAGAGAAAAACGACGTTCGCCATCAAAATCGCATAACGCATTGGCCAATGCTGCTGCAGTAGGAATGAGTCCGATTTCGCCTAATCCTTTAGCACCAAAAGGTCCAACAGGATCCGGAACTTCAACGGGAAGTACCACAATATCAGGCGTTTCATGTGCACGAAGTACACCAAGTTCACGCAACTTTTTATACATCGGATATCCATTCTCCATTGGAAAATCTTCAGTGAGCGCATAACCAAGACCCATGTGAACGGCGCCTTCAATCTGGCCTTCAAACATTACGGGATTTATGATTTTTCCGGCATCGTGTGCGGCTACAACTTTGGTCAACTTACCATTTTCATCCAATTCCACCATCTGTGCAGCATATCCGTAACTGTAATGTGTGCGTGGATTATCAACCTTAGTACCGGGTTTCACGGTCCAATCACATTCCCAACGAGCCTGATAGCGATGCCCGACAATATCATTTATAGTTTTTCCATCCAAATCTTTTCGCATATCCTTGGCCGCTTCACGAATGGCATTTCCAAGCAATACTGTACCTCTGGATGAAGTAGTCATTCCGGTTTTAATACCGGCTTTGGTATCCACAATCACCTCAATGATAGCTGAGTCAATGCCTGTTTCCTCGCATAAAATCTGTGCGGCAATAGTATGCACACCCTGCCCCATCTCAGTCCATCCATGTTGCAGAACCACTTTTTCCGGCGATTTAATTTCAATAATTACATCTGAAAAATCGACCATTCCGTTTCCAATTCCACTGTTTTTAATGGCTGTTGCCAAGCCTTTGAATGCAGCTTTGTCATAATATGGTTTTAAAGCTTCGAGCGAAGCCCTGATTCCCGAACCCTGAACATGATCTCCGGTTGCAGTTGCCAGCCCATCTACCAATGCATTATCCCAGCGAAACTGCCAGCGATCAAAGCCACCAGCTTTACAAAGCTCATCCACACATGTTTCTATTGCAAATGCCACCTGATTTGCGCCAAAACCACGCATGGCTCCACACGGGATATTGTTGGTATAAACGGTTTTCGACTCCATATCTATTACAGGCACAAAATATCCCGCTGTTGCATGTCCGGCAATGCGTTCCATCACTTTTGTTCCTACTGAAGCATACGCTCCGGTATCACCAATGGCGCGAAGTTTCATTGCGGTCAGTTTCCCATTTTCGTCGCATGCCAGCGTCATGTCCATCCACACAGGGTGACGTTTTGGATGCATGCGCATACTTTCTTCACGACTCAGCGTCAGTTTTACCGGTTTTTGCAAAAGAAATGCAGCTAATGAAGCATGTCCTTGAACGGTCATATCCTCTTTACCGCCAAATCCACCACCATTGGGAACCAGAATTACGCGGACTTTTTCCTCAGGAAGATTCAATACATTGGCCACCTGACGACGATCTTCATACACACCTTGTCCGCATGAATAAAGTAAAACGCCGTCATCATCGGGCAATGCCACAGCAGATTCAGTTTCCAAAAATGCGTGTTCAATTCGTTGAGTAGTAAATGAATGACTATACACATGCTCAGAACTAGCAATTACCTCATCGGCATTGCCTTCTTTCAAAATGCAGTTATCGAGCAAATTCTCGTGATTATCATGTACCCGATCATCGTATTTCAGTGCTTCGAAAACATTTGTAATTGGTTTTTCTACATCATAATCGATCTTAATGGCAGACAGCGCAGCACGTGCATTTTCAGCAGTATCTGCAATTACAACAGCCAGTACATCGCCAATATAATTGGTGCGCTCACCTTCGGCAATGATCATGGGCCAATCTTTATAAATAAGACCAATAATGCGATCGCCGGGAATATCTTTAGAAGTTAAAATACGCTCCACTCCGGGCATTTTTTCCGCAGCCGAGATGTCAATTTTATTCACTACAGCACGCGGATGATCACTAAAATATAGTGCTGCCTGAAGCATTCCCGGAAACTTGAGGTCGTTTACAAATTTGCGCTCGCCTTTAGCCGTTTCAAACGCTTCGTATTTGGGCATAAAATCACCAACGCCTTTGTTATGACTATCATTCACCGGTTCTTTACCCTGCTCTATCAATTCTGCAGAGTACTGAATTGCATCTTCAATTTTTTTATATCCGGTACAACGACAAAGATGCCATTTGAGTGCCACTCTGATTTCTTCGAGTGTGGGATTTGGATTTTCTTGAAGTAAAATTTTTGTGCGCATCACAAAACCGGGCGTACAGAATCCACATTGCACGGCTCCTTTTTCAACAAAGGCTTTGGCTACGAGATCACGAATATGCGGTGGAATTCCTTCAAGGGTAAGCACTTCAGATCCTTCCAATTTCTCCATTTTTGTTACGCAGCTGAGTTTGGCTTTGCCGTCAATTTCCACCAAACAGGCTCCACATGCCGACTGCCCGCTGCAACCGTCTTTTACAGAGGTAATATCTTTTTCGTTTCTCAAATAATTGAGTAAGCTCATTTGAGGATTTCCCTCAAAGCTAATATCTTCATTGTTCAGTCTGAATCGGATCATGGTCAATTTTTTTTAGCATCTATATTTCAAACGTTTTTAGAAAATCCTCAGCATTCACAGGCTTAGGAATCTCAATCATACTTTGCACAGCATTGATATCTTTCAAGCCACTACCAGTGAGTAAAACCACAACTTTTTCGCCTTTCTGAATTGCACCCGAAGATTTCTGTTTCAAAAATCCTGCATAGGCAGCTGTAGCAGCAGGCTCAGCAAACACACCATTTTTTGAAGTCAATTCTTTGCCGGCGGCAAGTATTTCTTCATCACTAACTGAAATTCCTTCTCCTTTGTATCGCGTCAGAAAATCAAGAGCCATATAAAAATTACGTGGCAGATCCACAGAAATGCTATCGGCAATGGTTTTTGAGGGAATAAAATTATAGGCATCCTCAAATAAATTGCGGATAATATTATTGCTGCCTTCGGCCTGAACTGAAATAATATGAGGCATTTTACTGATTAGACCAAGTATAAGCAGATCTTCAAATCCCTTATACACGCCAGAGAGAATCACGCCATCGCCACTGGACACAAAAATGCGATTGGGAGCGCTGAAATTCATTTGTTTGAATAATTCAAAAGCCACAGTTTTCTTTCCCTCAATGGTAAACGGATTATAAGCGGTATTACGGTTGAATATGCCAAATTTTTCGGTCATAGCCACACTAAGATCAAAAGCATCATCATAAGTTCCGTCAACAGGAACAATTTGAGCACCATACATAAGAATCTGTGTCAGTTTGGCTTTTGGAGCAGTAGCGGGCACGCAGATAATGGCTTTCTGCCCATGCGAAGCACAAACGCCGGCCAGCGATGAGCCCGCATTTCCGGTAGATGCCGCCACAATGGTATCTATTCCCTGCTCTTTTGCCCAGGCAGAAACTAAAAATGATGCACGGTCCTTAAACGAAAATGTAGGCATGCGACTATCGTCTTTCAGATAAAGCTCAAAATCCTCACCTTCCGATTTCATCAGAGGCGTATTCTGCATAAACAAAGGGCCAAAGCTTTCAGCTTTTTCAATGGGTAATAATGGCATAAACAGAGGAGATATCTCATCTTTCAGCTTGCTACCATATTGATTTTTAATAGCGGAAAAATCGTAAAGAGTTTTCAGTACTCCTTTCGGAGGCATATCAGAAGTGTTTTCTGCCGCACAAGCTGGACAGAGATACATAAATTCCATATCGTGGTATTCCGCACCACAATTGATGCAGGAAAAATAGTGTTTTTGTTTTGGCATAGTTTACAAATATAAAAAAAAGGCGCCAAAAATGACGCCTCAGTAAAATATTCCTTAAAGCTTACGCTTTCTTCACATCTTCATTAAATTCTTCAATCATTTCATCCCATTTCTCGGCTTGATTGAATAATTTAGGCCAGAGATCGTGATCGTACCAAAGACTATTCAAATCGTGAACATCTTTTGCCTGTTGCTCAACCCATGTAAAATATTTCAAATGGTGAATGGCTTTCTGGTCATTATAAGTCAGTTCTTTCATATTATCGGTAGCCGCCGAAGCAAATACAGCTTCATAGTCGCGAGCTGCCTGCAATTCTGTGTACTCTCCATCTTGCTGACGCAATTCGTCCATACGAGAATTATACATATCCATGCTATCAGTAGCAACGGTAATTATCACATCATCTTTATCGTAATCGAAATGCTTTGCAGTTTTGATGGCTGAAATAACATTAGCAACACTTGAAATTCCAAGATAATGCATCTGTGAAATAGCTTCATCACTTACGCCCTGCGCTTTCAGATATTTGTGTCCTACAGGCTCATTGAGCAAACGAATGGCACGCATACAATGCTCATCATCAATAGCAGTAACTACATTGGTGTTTTTCACATTATGAATCCATGGAACGTGCTTATCGCCGATACCTTCAATACGGTGACCACCAAAGCCATTGCTTAATAAAGTTGGACATTGCAGTGCTTCAGAGGCAGCAACTGTAATATGTGGATATTTTGTACGCAAATAATCTCCTGCAGCAATGGTTCCGGCTGAACCTGTATTTGAAATATACGCAGTAAAGCGAGAACGATCATTTTTCACCTTATTATATACTTCTTCAATTGCTGAACCGGTAATGGTATAATGCCAAACTGAATTTCCAAATTCATCAAATTGGTTAAAAATGACATGATCGGGCTTGGTACGGCGAATTTCCCAACACTTATCATAGATTTCTTTTACGTTTGATTCGCATCCGGGTGTAGCATAAACTTCAGCACCAATTTCTTTAAGCCAATCAAAACGCTCGCGACTCATTTCTTCGGGAAGAATAGCAACGGCTGTACAACCCATTAAATATGAGTCAAATGCACCACCACGGCAATAATTACCGGTACTTGGCCATACCGCTTTGTTTGTTTCAGGATCAAATTGCCCTGAAATAATACGAGGCGCAAGACAACCATAAGCTGCACCCACTTTATGAGCTCCTGTTGGGAAATACTTTCCTACTAGAGCATATACTTTAGCTTCAATTCCGGTAATTTCTTTTGGAATTTCAATATAATTTACTCCACCGAAAGCACCACCAAATTCTTTGGGTTCATTTTTCCAAGTAATGCGGAAAAGGTTTAACGGATTCAGATCCCATAAACCCACATTTTTGAGTTGATCTTTAATTTCTCCCGGGATAAGTTCCGGGTTACGCATTTGTTTGAATGTAGGCAAAATAATGCCTTTTTCTTTGAAACGTCGGGCAGCTTTAGCTCTAATGTCTGCGTTCTGCACTTTATCAATTATCTCTATCATAGTGAAAATTTTAGTCGATTTTTTAAATCGCGTAGAAAAAAATAGCTTGCAAAGATAAGGATAATGTGCTAATGTTCTAATTATTTAATGTGCTAATTTAAAATTTTGTCACATTAGGGTTGTGGAAAGTGGAAAGTGGAAAAAATATTTAGCAAAACGTAGAACAGGGAACGTAGAACGTAATTTCCACTTTGATTATCTTTATCTTTGTATTATGAAAGTCATTCGTATCAGATCATTCACCGATAGTATTGAAGCAAATATAGCCAAAGCAAAGCTTCAGGCAGACGGGATTGCGTGTTTTCTCACCAACGAAAATTTCAGTGTACTGCAACCCGGTTTAAGTGGTCAAATGACTGGTAGTATTGACCTAATGATTAATGAAGAAGACCTTGAAAAAGCAAAAGAAATTCTTGATGATATTGTAGAGGATGATTCATATAAATGCCCGCATTGCGGCTCTGATAAAGTTATAATTAGATATGGAAAAAATGCTGTTAGCAGGTTTTTACTTGTTCTGGGAAGTATTTTTATGGGAGCACCAATTAGACAATCAACAAACGAGTATTTCTGCCGCTCCTGCCGAAAGTCTTTTCCTCATCCGGAGAAAAATGAGTAAATTTGTGCTGCAGAAATAGAAAAGTCATGAAAAAAATCGCCGTTTTCCCAGGTTCTTTCGATCCCATTACCAAAGGTCATGAAAGTTTGGTGCGCAGAGCAATGCCTCTTTTCGATGAAATTATTATTGCTATTGGTCATAATGCCGACAAACAGAGTTATTTCCCTTTAAAAAAGAGACTGGAATGGCTTGCAATTGTATTTAAGGACATGCCCAAGGTAAAAATTGAATCATACAGTGGATTAACAGTTGATTTCTGTCTAAAGAATAATGCGAATTTCATTTTACGTGGCTTACGCACTTCTGCTGATTTTGAATTTGAGCGCAGGGTTGGACAGGTGAATAAATACATGAATCAAAAACTTGAAACAATATTTTTACTCAGTAGTGTTGAAGATACACCTGTAAATTCATCGGTAGTAAGGGAAATTCACAAATATGGTGGCAATATCGGCCCATTTATTCCGAGATCAGTGGTAAAACTTATTCAAAATTGGCAATAAGTAATATTTGCTTTACGTTTATGCTAGAGAGACGGGAGATTTTACGAAAAGCACTATTATGAAAAGCATCATTTTCTTAGCCATATTTCTATGCATGATTTCATATTCACATGCAATTAAAACAAAGGTTGAGGGCAAAGTTCCCGGAGCTGAAAATCTCGACCTCCGATTCTATGTATGGGACGACTTCATAACATTCAAAGAAACGCTTCTTATGAATGTTCCAATTAATAGTAAAGGAGAATTTGAATTTGAAATAGACTTGCATAAGAATGAAGTTTTAACCGGCTTTTTTCGAATTATGAATTTTCAAAGTCCAGAAATTTACCTTGAAGCAGGCAAAGAATATGATCTGGATTTTGATACTTTCGATTATAAAGATCCAAATAGGATATTTATTCCACACATGACAAACCTTGAAATTTCTTATCATATTAATAATATAGACAGCACTAGTGTTAACTTCCTCATTCAAATGTTTAATATCGACTATAATATGTTTATAGTGAATGAGCTAAATTTGAAACCCGATATTAGAAGTCAGATCATGTACAGGCTTCCAAAATCAAAAGTTGACAGTTTTGTAAATACTCAGGAACTTAAATATAAAAACTTCAATAACGATTTCTTTAAAACATATATGAATTATACTTTTGCTGAAATGCATCTGGGATTCCGAACCTGTGGGATTGAAACCATATACAGAGATTATATTTACAAAAAACCCATACAGTATGATAATATTCAATACATGAGTTTTTTTACGCAATTCTACTCCGATTTCATATTTAGTGTATCCACAAAAATTAATGGGCGTGCTATATTAAGAATTATTAATTCCAAACCAGATCTTAATGGAATCATAGATTCATTGGGTAGAGACACATTGCTTAAAAATGAATTAATTAGAGAAGCTGTACTGGTATTAAATATGAAAGAATGGTATTCAAACCCATATTTCAGCAAAGAAAATCTCATTCTGTTGATGCAAGAATACATTAAAAATACCAAATTTGATCTTCAGGCAAGAATTGTTAAGAATCTGGTGTTCCTGTTAACCCGTTATCAGAAAGGCAATTTAATGCCTGAATTCTCATTTAAGAACATTGATGGCCCAGAATACAACAATGATTCACTTATTGGTAAAACCAGCTATATTTTATTCTTTAGTACCTGGTGTAAATCGTGTTGGGGCGAACTTGAAGTAATGGAAAAGCTATTTCATGAATGGTCGGATAGCATTAATTTTATTGCAGTAAATATGGATAATGAACCATTAAAACTATATTATTTTCTTGATGAGCATTCTTTTAGTTTTCCGGTCTATCATTTCGACAACGACTATATTTTGGCTGAAGAATTAAGCCTAGAATCGTATCCACATAGTATGCTTATTGATAAAGAAGGTAAATATATCATGTATAATGCTTATTTACCAAGTGAAGGCATACACGATTATTTCAAATTGATGTTTGCGCCACCAGTCGAAAAAGAAATTGAAATAGGAAATTAGGCTATTAAATCAATCACCAATTTTTGCAAAGAAGGATACAGCTGAGGAATCATTTCTTCAATTCTCTGTTCATCAATCCATCTAATTTCAGTAATGCCCTCCTCTGCCTGAGGCTTATAATCATTAGGCTTAGAACAAGTCATTGAAAACCAATGTGTTTCTTTGAGAATCCACTCTTGACCAATGGTATAAACATGAAAAGTAGCCGCTAAACGATTGGAAATGGAGAGACCCCGTAATCCAGTTTCTTCTTCAACCTCGCGAATTGCAGTCTGATCCTCAGTTTCACCGGTATCAATTTTACCTTTAGGTAAATCCCAATGGTTTCTACGAAAAATCATTAACAAATCATTTTCTTCATTTCTAACCAAACCACCTGCGGCAGTAACAATTTTCATGCTCATATAAAAATGTATGAACATTTTTTCAACATCGTCGGTACAAAGTATGTATTTATCGTATTCAGGATCACGATCTAACTGGGTAATAAAGTCTTGAATATCTGATATTTTCGGATCCTGAATAACCTTCACTTTCGGGTCGGCTAGTTCAGGACAATCGGCAAAAATCAGCTCCTTGTGTCTTAAAAAAACTTTATACATTTGTGACATGATACACGATGAAAAAACAGCCCTGCAAACTGCGAAATTTCTATTGCAAATTAACGCAATTAAATTGAATCCTGCAAATCCATTTACTTGGGCAAGCGGATGGAAATCACCTATTTATTGTGATAACCGAAAGATACTCTCATATCCTGAGGTTAGAAATAGTATTCTAAAATATTTTGTCGAGCTTTTGAAAAATGAATATGCTGATGCTGAAGTAATAGCTGCTGTTGCAACTGCAGGAATTCCAATGGGCGCTCTCATAGCGCACGAAAGCGGATTACCATTGGTGTATATTAGATCTTCGTCAAAAGGTCATGGCCTGCAAAATCAAATTGAAGGCGTTTTGCAAGAAGGACAAAAAGCTGTGGTGATTGAAGACCTTGTTTCTACCGGAGGTAGCAGCCTTAAAGCTGTTGATGCATTGCGCGAGGCAGGAGCAAATGTTTTAGGGATGATGGCTATCTTTACATATGGCTTTCCAAAAGCAGATGAAAATTTTGCAACAGCAAATTGCAAATTGCATACGTTAAGTGATTATAGTTACCTGATTCAACAAGCCACAAACGATGGAATTGTTGGCGAAGATCAACTTGGCTTACTTAGTCAATGGCGTGAATCACCTGATACCTGGGGGAAATAATTATGGCAGAATTTGAAAGTAAAAGCGTATTGCTGAAAGAACAGCAGCAAAATGTTAATGAATTTTTAAGTGATTTCAGAAATTTCTCAGAGCTTATGCCTGAAAATGTAAAAGACTGGCAGGCAGATGAAGATTCGTGCTCATTTACCGCAGAAGGTGCCGGACAAGTGAAACTGAAATACACCGAACGTAGTCCCGAATATATTGAAATTCAACCCGATATGGCTATTCCGGTAAGTGGAGAAATTAAGCTATTTGTAAAACTGAAAGATAAAGGTGCAGAATGTAAAGCCACTGTTGGTGTTGAAGCTACTATCCCTCCTATGTTCAGAATGATGCTAAAACGTCCCTTACAAAACCTACTTGAAATGCTAGCTACCGCTTTGGAAAAGCATTATAATGGTTAATTGGGTACTGGGAAATGGTAAATGGGAATTGGGAATTGGGGAAATGGGAATTGGTACATATAGACGCTGATTTACGCTAAAACAATAGCTTTACGGATTAAAGTGGATTTGATATTAAGTAATAGAAATTTGGGAATTGATGGTATATTGTCCCAATTAACCAATCACCAATTCACCATTAATATGATATTCATTAGTTTTGTTAGCGAAATAACAATACCTACTATATTTTTGTAAAAAACAACGTGATGAAGAATTTTACCGAGCTGCTTGAACAAGAGTCTTTTTCGAAAGATGACATCATACGAATTCTATCTTCAAAGGGTGAAGAAGAGCAATTGCTCATGCAGAAAGCTCATGAATTACGCCTAGCAAATATTGGCAATAAAATTTACTTGCGAGGGCTGATAGAAATATCAAATATTTGTAGCAAAAACTGCTATTATTGTGGAATTCGCAAGGGTAATAAAAATGTTTCCCGCTACTTGCTAAGCGATAAAGAAGTATTAAAAGCGGCTCAATATGCATATGAAAATGATTTTGGGTCTCTTGTTATTCAAGGTGGAGAATTAGAAAGTGATGCCTGGACTGGAAGGATTGAAAATCTACTTCGTGAAATCAAAAAATTATCTAATAATGAGCTTGGAATAACACTTTCATTGGGCGAGCAAAGTGAAGATACTTTCCGTCGTTGGTACGATGCCGGTGCACACAGATACCTTTTACGTTTTGAAAGCAGTGATCACGATTTGTATCACAAAATCCATCCCAACGATGCATTGCATAGTTACAAAAGGAGAATGGAAGCCATTGATCTGCTCAGAAAATGCAATTATCAGGTTGGAACCGGAGTTATGATTGGCTTACCTTGGCAAAATGTTGAAATTTTGGCCGAAGATCTGCTTCGCATGAAAGAACTCGACATCGACATGTGCGGAATGGGACCTTATGTAGAGCACCACGACACTCCATTGTATAAATTTAAAGACGAGCTCATTCCTTTAGAAGAACGCTTTAGTCTAAGTCTGAAAATGATTGCAACTTTGCGTTTACTCATACACGATATTAATATTGCCGGAACAACAGCCATGCAAACCATTGATCCCGAAGGTCGCGAAAAAGCATTTAAGGCTGGAGCAAATGTTGTAATGCCTAATATTACACCTACCGAGTACAAAGACAGCTATCTGCTTTATGATAATAAACCCGGAACCAAGGACGAGAAAGAAGATAGTACACAAAAAGTTATTAAAATTATTAAAGAAAGTGGATTTGAACCCGGAACAGGTATATGGGGAGATTCTCCACATTTCAAAAAAAGAAGTAAATAATGGTTACGCATAAAGATCCAATAGAAGACCCGATTCCTGTGGATAATAAACCGCTTAAAATTTCACTGGAAAAAGGAAAATATTTTTGGTGTGCCTGTGGACGAAGCAAAAAACAACCCTTTTGTGATGGCTCGCATCAAGGAACTGGTCCTCGCCCCGTACGTTTTGTAATAGAAAACACCAAAGAAGTTTTTATTTGCCAATGCAAGCAAACAAAAAACCCGCCTTTTTGCGACGGGTCTCATAATAGTCTTATAAAAACCTGACAGGGTTAAAATTAGAGCTTTTCATCATCCCGACAAAGGAGGGTCATGGAAAGCTGCGAACCTCTCAGCATCCAACTATCAAAATCTGCATTCCAACGTCCACCGCTACGCAAGATAACAATACGGTGGGCTTGGAATCGTAGATTTTGAGAAAATCTGACTGTGCACTGCAAATTCCTGCTCCGTTTGCTATTACCTTCAACGCTACCAATCGCCACGCTCAAACCTTTGAGGTTTTAGTACGTTGTCATAGCTCATAAAACCTCCAAGGTGGGGTGTTAAAAATAATAATTAATTAAAATAAAT
>JAFGWG010000172.1 GCA_016937255.1 Bacteroidales bacterium | reverse complement strand
TACTGTAATTTCAAAGATATTTCTACTCGAATTATTAACCAAAATGTTTTAATAAAAAAAGAGGCTATCCCTTTTGAGACAGCCTCAAGTATATTAACTCAAAATCTATATCATATCAATTTCCATAATGTTTTCAAGCCCGGCATAGTTTCTTGCACTACTATATAAGTAATCTTCAGGATGTATAACCCACCCAGCTTTCACTGGATTGTTGTGTATGTAATCAAATCTAGAATTAATAATTTCATTATCGCTCAACTCCACTGCATGATTATGATGCGTCCATAGTTGAAACTCTTCAACTCTTTTGTTGAATCTTGCATGAAATTTAAAAATCATCATTAGCCATTTTTTTCGACTTTCTTCAGGGTTGGTTCTAATTTCTGAATGAATCTTCTTTGAAGTATGTTTTTTAATATCTCTAATTGTATTAGAAAGATTTCCGGATTTACTTCTCACAATAGCATGAACATGATTGGTCATTATCACATATGCAAATATTTCTAATTCCTTATTTGCTCTAGAATAAATAAAACTATCAATAATTATATCTCGGTGTATTTTGCGACTAAAAATATCAGCCCATCCAACTACTTGTAAAGTAATGAAATATAATGCGTCTTGGTTTTTTATTTGATATGCTTCTCCCATATCAAATTTGCTTTATATTTCGTCGTAGATACAATCTACGACGAGTTTGAACTCCAAATAGGGCTTTCATGATGGTGATTTTTTGCAAACTTATTGATTTTTTCTTTTTCCCCGCTCTGCTTGTAATAGATCCATTAAAAACTGTTCTTGATCAGAGAATTTAATATCCTCCATTTTTAGATTTGGATTCGGAATATACCAGATGCATTTCATAAAATCTTTCTTAATAGATTCGGTTTTGAAATCATAACCTTTTCTAGCATAAAAATAATTTATTAGTAACTGAATTTCGTCATCGGATAGACTTTCAAAATCTGAAATTAATAGGTCTTTATTTTCAATTGGATTAAAATAAAACATGTTTAGTAAAACACCGCTTTGAAATAATTCAGTGCCACTTGTAATAGGCAAAAGAGAATAATGTTTTGGTTCAAAATACAGATATAAATCACTTTGCGGTTCGAAATTCACTTCATGGCACGTCATTATTCCACTTTTCAGATAAATCTTAGTTATTCCATCTTTTTCCAATTTATAATTGCCTATACCTTGCATAATCCATGGCAGGTAGGATTTTCCGTTGTGTTTAGGGTTATGAATAGTAATCGCTTCATTGGGAGCGTCAATTATTAAAGTGAAATCGCCTATTACTCCTTTGGCCCACATTTTTCCAGTAGTAAGTCTGTATGGGAAGTTCTTGTCATTAAGACTTGAGTTGCCCTTGAATATATAGTGATGTCGGATTATGTTTAAACCGGGTTCAAAATGCACATCAAAATAGTAAATATAATCACCACCGCGGGCATCGAAAAAATCATTGTGAAAACCAGTTTTGGCAACGTAATTTACCTGATATGGCAATAATTTTTCATTCACCATGACCATGAAGTCTTCAATGTACGGATGCTTCGTTGGTTTTATATTGGATTCTGCTGCTTCACGCTCTTCATCAGTTGGATAAACTAATTCAGAGTTTGGCGGACTTACAAAGCCCACAATTTCATCTCTGGCATCATCGGGATTAAAGAATTCAAAGAATACACTGACTTCTATGCCATTTGGTGTGTATTTCAGATATAAAATTTCCTTCCGCATTTCAATGCTGGTTTCTTTAATAGGAATTAACTGTCCACCTTCAGACATAAACATGCCATCGTTTGCTGCAGCAAAGAAGGGTAAAATCAGAATAAAGACTAAACTTAAAATTTTCATATTCAATATTTTTTCGATAAATATATAAAAAATATCAGATTATATACTTGAATTCTGTGCCGAAAAACCATTATATTTGTGAAATCAAAGATGAAGTATTTCAAATTTCATATCGCATTTTTCTTTGTTCTTATCTTTTCATGCTCTGTTTTGGCTCAGGATGAAAATTCTCAAAGCAGTTCGAACATTGAAAAGATTAAGAAATGGAATGAGCAGGCTTATGAGTTAAGTCGCACTGACCATGAGGCTTCACTTGAATTATCGGAGCGCGCACTTGAACTGAGTCGTGAAATTGAATATATTGATGGTCAGATCAATTCCTTATTGCTTATTGGTACTGTTTATAAGAGCATTGCATCCTATGATAAAGCTGCGGAATATTATTTTGATGCCCTTGATATTGCTCGAGAATTGGACGATGATGCACGTATTTCCATTTGTTTGAATAATATCGGTAATGTGTATCAGGCGCAGGAAAATTATCGCAAATCACTGGAGTACTATAAAATGTCTCTAGAAATTGAAGAGAAGTTAAAGAATAAGGAGCAAATGTCTATCCGCTACTATAATATTGGGGTGGTGTATGAATCGCTCGATAGTTTGGATATGGCGTTGACTTATTATTATAATTCACTACTGCTGGAGGAGGAGATTAAAAATTATGTTGGTATTTATTATGCTTTGTATGGCATAGCCGGCGTTGAGCGTCAGTTGGGTAGATATGCGAGCGCAGAGGCCAATATTAACCGGGCACTCGCCATTGTTCGTAGTAATAATGATTTATACGGTCTGGCTTTTTGTTATAATGAAAAGGGGAAACTTCTGCTGGATAAGTCGAATTATCGGCAGGCCATTATTTCTTTAGATTCTTCAATGTATTATGCGGTTTCTCTTGGTTTACGCCAGGAAGTATTGGAAAACTATTATGATCTTGCAGCGGTGTATAGAGAAATGCAGGATTATAAATCTGCGTATGATAAGCTTCAGCAATATGTGCAGCTCAAAGATACTCTTCACGGAATAGAAATTGGCGCTAAAGTCGAAGAAATTGAAGCTCGTTATAGGGTAGAGCAGAAGGAAAAGGAAATTACCTATCTCAAGGAAATGAATGGGCTAAAAACCCAAAAAGCGGATTCAGAACGACGAAGCAGATATTTCTTACTCATAGGGATATTTTTATTGCTGCTTTATTCTGTGATCAAATTAAGAGCAATGACCACCAGGTTTATCTCTATTATATTTATCTCTTTATTGGGACTCACTATACAGTTACTTATTGCGTACTTATTGCATATTTATTCCAGTGCTCCTGCATATTCTTATCTAAATGCATTTGCTGATGTGTTTATGTATTCTGCACCTTTTCTTTTTATTGCTTTAGTATTATCTGAACGAGTTTTATTGCGTCGATATCTTGCACGTGCCGGTAAAATTAATACAGAATTGGATGCAATTCCTAAAATCCCAAGCTCTGAAACTATTGTGCTCGATTTTGAGGCTAAAAATGATGAAATAAAGCTCGAACTAAAAGATTTGCTTCTTCTTGAGGCCAATGATAATTATGTAGCGGTATATTATTGTCAGAATAACAAAATGAAAAAAGACTTACGAAGGGGCAGTTTGAAAATGATGGAAGAGCAATTGGTGGATAATACTGCCATGCAAAGATGCCATAAATCCTATATCGTAAACATTCATAATGTAAATTCAATTAGTGGAAATGCACAGGGATATAAACTTCATATCAATGAAATTGAATTTGAAATTCCTGTGTCGCGCTCTTTCCCTAAAGCGATGATTAATAAGCTTAAATCTCAGATATAGACTTGATATACTGCTTCTCCGTTCACCCCAAAACTTAACCATTTACCCCAAATAGCTGCGTTTTGTACCGTATTGATGCAATACAGCCCTTTAATTTGTATATGCTTTGCTCCGCATTTACTTTTACATGATAATTTCTTAACTAAAAATACTTGTTATGAGGGGTTTAGTTTTCATGTCATTTTTTTTGCATTGCTGTTGGGGAACGCATTGCAGGCTCAGGTAACTTTGTATTCTGAAAATTTTTCAAATGGTTTAAACGACAATAAAGGCCAGAATGAAACCACCTACGATATGTCGGGGGTAAGCAATTGGACTGTTGATGTATCTAATGGTACATTTTCTTCTGGTAAATGGTTCAAGCAAACTACAGCTGGCTATTTCGAGTCAAAAGAAACTGAAGCTGCTTCAGCTAGTCCGGTTGCATGGTTTTCTCCAGTAACAGATATTACCTGCTATACCAATGTTACAGTTTCTGTTGATCTGGGGCGCTACTATAGCAATAGCAGTAGTGGTTGCCGTGCACAGTATTCTCTCGATGGTGGTACATGGACAACATTTGGAACCGTAAGCGGATCAACCGGAGCTCCCGATAATGGATTTACCAATTATTCAGTAAATGGATTATCTGGTTCTACTATTCAGATTCGCGTACTTCATTGGGGAACGAGCTCTACCCCATATTACCGTCACGATAATGTTCTTATTCAGGGTACAGATGATTACCCTTCCGTTCAGGCTTCTGCTTTATTATTAACCAATTACACCGGCACATCTATCGATTTATCATGGACTAACGGAAACGGAGATCGAGTCATTGTTTTAGCAAAGGAAAATTCGGGTATATTGACCGACCCTGTAAAAGGGGTTTCATATACCGCAAACACTGTTTATGGTTCAGGAAATGAAATTGGAATCGGTAATTTTGTAGTATACGAAGGAACCGGCACATCCGTTACCATAACAGGTCTTATAAATGGTGTGGACTACGATTTTGTAGTTTATGCATATTTTTCATCTGGTCCTTGTTATAATCCAAATGAATTATTTGGCTCAACAATGTGTACTCATCCAACAACTTCTCCTTCTGGTACTAGTACTGCAGGAGTTACGGCAAACAGCTTAAACTTGAGCTGGACCAATGGAAATGGCGACCGTACATTGGTTGTTGCTCGCCAAAATGGAACAGCGATTGCTGAGCCTTCTTCAGGAACCAGCTATACTGCTAATGCCGCATTTGGATACGGAGATGAAATCGGCGTAAATAATTTCGTTGTTTATGAAGGAACTGGCACAGGTGTAACAGTTAGTAGTTTGATCAGCAATACTACATGCGACTTTTCAATATATACCTATAATAGTGCAGATGATTGTTATAATCTGACAGAAGCTACAGCCTCTACAACAACATTAACTGTTTTTGCTCCTTATGAAATAGATGTAGTAAATGGTTTGATTATTTCCACCTGTAGTGGCCATTTCTATGATTCTGGCGGAAGTGGCGGTGGATATGCAAATAATGAAAACTATTCGGTGACTTTCTGCTCAGCCTCTGGCTTGCCTTTGAAATTTGACTTTTCTTCTAGCGGCAACCTCGACTTAAATGGGGCCAATGGCGACACTTTGTTTTTCTATGATGGAATGACAGCCACTGGAACACCTATTGCAATTTTAACCAGTGCGGATGATGTTGCTTTTACACAGTTGATGATAAACACCTTTAGCACTTGTGTTACCATAGTTTGGAAATCTGATGGAAGCGTAACAGATGGCGGTTGGGATGCCGTTATCACCTGTGGCGCAGCACCTTCATGTTTAAGCAATATACCTGCTGCTGATATTTTTGGTCAAGCTACAACTATATGTAATATTGATGATTATTGTGGAACAACTGCTTCGTATTACGGTGAAGATGGTCCATTCAACTTCTTCGGAGGTGGAAATTGTCCAACTCCCGATGATGGACTTTTCGCTGGAACCATTGAAAATAATTCATGGCTAAAATTTCAGGCCCTCAGTACAACGGCTACATTTAATTTTAACGTGCCTACAGGTGGCGGTTGTGTGAGTGGAATACAAGTAGGTGTGTATGCATTTAACGAATCAACGCACCTTTTTAGCCTTAAATCTCCCTGTGCTTTGACCGACGGTAGTCATAGTGGCTCTTTTACAGTAACTGCAAGTTCACTTACTCCCGGGGAAATGTATTATGTTATGATAGACGGCAATGCTGGCGACCAATGCGATTATACTCTTGGAGTAAGTACCGGCGTTGCTATTATTAATGCAGGTCCCGATCAGTCTGTTTGTGGTAGCTCTGCGACCTTAAATGCGACATCTACCTTAAATACAGGAACCTGGTCGGTTTTGAGTGGAACAGGAACCTTTGCAGATGCTAATAATCCCAATACAACAGTTAGTGGTCTTACCCTCGGATCAAACGTTTTTCTTTGGGCGGCAACCAGCGATCTTTGTGGAGATGTTTTGGACTCTGTTACTGTGGTCTCAAATTCTTGTTTACCTGTTACCATGCTCGATTTAGATGCTGAGTATGTTGCAGATTTAACTGTTCGTGTAAATTGGGCTACCGCAAGTGAAATTAATAATGATTATTTTACGGTGGAACGTAGTGCCAATGGATTTGATTTCTCTCCTGTGGCTGTTGTTGATGGACAGGGGAATAGCAATATGGTTTATCATTATTCTGTTCCAGATAATGTTCCTGAACGTAAAACATGGTATTATCGCATTCGTCAAACCGATTTTGATGGTACGATGTCTATTTCTCAAGTGGTGTCTGCCGATCCCGGTAATGATGGTGAAAATGATGCTTTGATTATTTCTAATGGTGAGAATAACGATTTGATCGTTTATTTCACTGCAAATGAAGATATGCAGTTTGATTTGATGCTCTATGATATTGCCGGTCGCCTGCTTTATTTACAATCTGTTGAAGCAATCGACGGACCTAATGCCTGGGAAATACCAGCTGAAGTTCTTCCTGTAGGCATGAGTATGATAATGTTGCAAAATAGCACAAGGGTGTATTGGAAGAAACATATTCGATAATTTATATAACATACACTAATAAGTTAAAAATTAACCCTCAAGCCGGCTGCCACCCCCTAGTAGTCGGTTTTTTTTATTTGATAGGTAAAATATAAGAAAACGATTGAAAAAATGAAAACAACGTGAAATGATATAATAATTCTCTTTTCACTTCATACAGAATAAACCATGAATTATTTATGCGTTTAGTGGTTTTGATTTATAGTTCATAGAAAATCAAAACATTCGCTGTAATTATCAGTATAGAATAGCAAATAAATTAGTGAATCCGATAGCTATCGGATCGTGGTTAAACAAGATATATATTGTGTGTTGTAATCTCGCCATATAGTTGTCTTAAGTTCATGTTTTGGGTGACCCCAGTGTTGAAAAATTAAAAAAAGCACCACCCGAAAGCAGTGCTAATTTTTCTATGTGATAAGATAGATGATTATAGAAAGCAGTTGGTCAAAATGCTTAATCTTAATTCATAAATCATAACTCATAATTCATAAATCACTTACTCTTTCTTATCACAACAACCTTTCTTATTCGTGCTACTGCCCTCACAATTGTGAGTTCCACTGGTATTGCCTTCACCGCAAATCTTTTTGACCAGCTTTGCTTGGTATCCGGCTTTTTGTACACATGCAACTAGATTCTCAGCATTGTTCTTTTTTGTTTTATATACCACTCGCACATTTTTAGTAGCAAGGTTGCCTTCCACTTCAACAACACCTTTTTGGAAACCAAGTTCTTTCTCAATTTCGGTTTTGCATCCATTGCACTCCATATTTGTGGCAATGACGATCTCTTCTTGATTTTTCTTTAGTTTTTGACCACAATCTTGAGCCGTCATGCTAAGTGGTAATACTAAAATCATAGCCATTACGGCAAATAAAAATTTGTTTTTCATTGTTCTTTATTTTTGGTTTTCATTTTCTTCTTTTGACATTCTGCCAATCATACAACTGGCATACGATTTCACATTCGAAATCAGTTTGTTTTCTCCAATCGGTGGATAGCCCAGCGAACTGAGTATGTTGGCAAATTCCTCACTACGATCCTCGTTGCCGGGATACGAAATAGAAACTTTACCTTCTTCCACATCAACCACGGCATTGTCTACCTTGTTTCTTTTCTTAAGGCTTTTCACAATGGTATTTGCGCAGCCATGACATTTGATGTTTTCTGCAAATAATGTAATATTCATGGTTTTTCCTTTCTTTATTTTTTACGATTAAAAAATACTCTTACGCCTGCATAGAGTTTCCTTCCGCTAATAGGACCCCAGATTATACCAGAATCAAAATATGGGCTATATGGGTTATCAGCAGAAATAATAGGATCCTTTTGTGTAAATCCAAAAAGATTCTCCACGCCGGCATAGATGCTCCAATGACGATAAATTCTGGTTAGCTGGAGGTTAACTACACTAAATGAGGGAGAAAATTCATTCAATTGATATTCTGTTGGAAATGCGCTGCGATCAGGCAGTCTGGTTCTCCCATTCAGGTGCAAAGTTGCATCAGCTTTCCATTTGTTCATGTTGCTCGTGTAACCAACGGTAAGAAACCCTTTGTATTTTGAAAGTAAAGGCTTCTTGCGCAAGACACCATCTGGAAAAATGTATCTCACATCTGTATATCTTATGGCGGCACGTAAATCAATCCATTTATTTAAGGAATATGAAACTTCTGCCTGAGCTGCGTTGGAATAGGATTGTCCATCCAAATTAAAAATGTGAATGGCTGCAGTATCAGACTCAATATCAAAAAGAATCTGATTCAGAAATCGTGTATGATAATACTCTACTGAAACAGTCATTTCTCGTCCCAAAATATCGAAGTGTTTTACCAAACTTATACCACCATTTATAGCGGTTTCCATCTTGTTTTCATCAGGGAAAATAATTCGCCTTGAAGAACTGAGTAAATTCAGGTTTTCAGGCAAGAGATAAGCTACTCTGTGTCCCATTCCTGCCGAAACACGAATTGAAGTATGTTCGTTTGCAAACCATTTTACATGTACGCGAGGTGTAATCAGTAAGCCAAACTCGCTATTATAATCAGCTCGTATGCCACTCATTAAAGTGAGTTTTTCGGGCTTAGTATATATATACTGAAAGAACACGCCCGGAACGTACTGCTGGCTTGTCCATAATGTGTCATTCAGACTTTCCTGAACCTCATCGTACATAAAGCTGATTCCGGTATTATAACTGTGTTTGAAATTCTTGAATTTGGAGTCAAAAATCAAATTGGAATAGAATGCTGTTTGGCTGCCGGTATACATTTTTTGTCCGGCTAAAACCGACATGTCATGTGTGGAAAAGGAATTAATAAAACCTATGCTACTGCTTTTGGGATCGTTAAATACTTTTCCTGCTTTAGCATACACTTCATAGCGTTCATTTTTAATATCTGAAAGCCATAAGCCTTCTGGTTGCTCTGTAACGTTTGGACTTCCTTCAATTTGCCCGCCTTTGCGGGTTTCATTGATATATCTTCCGCCCCAGCGCATTTCAAGACCATTTGTACCGTTAAATTGCCAGAAATTGCCGAGAACTAGTCGGTTTCCAGTCGGTAGATCAGCAAATCCATCATTATTGTTATCGTGATAATCATTTAAAAATGAGTAATGACCCAGTACTATACTGCTCACTTTTTTACTCACTTTTTGCGAAGAATTAAAATTGAACTCCATTCGGTTTTTATCATTGATGAGGTAATTGAAAAAGAACTTTTCTTCACTTCCTGGCTTTTTTAGCTCGGCATTAATCTGACCCGTGATGCTTTCAAAACCATTGCGAATATTGGCAGGTCCTTTTGATACCTGAATAGATTCGAGCCAAGTTCCTGGAATATATTCCATTCCAAATGAGGCACCGATTCCACGCATAAAGGGTACATTTTCAATAAGCAGTTGTGAGTACACACCAGCCAGACCCAGTAGCTGAATTTGTTTGGCACCACTTACCGCATCGGTATAGTGTACATCAACTGAGGCATTGGTTTCAAAGCTCTCAGCAAGATTGCAACACGCAGCACGTTTCAGTTCTCCATCGGTGATATTTTCAGTGTAGATTGGATTCATTCGGTCAATATGTGACCCTACTCCTGTCGAGCTGATTTCCACTTCATTTAGAAAAATGTTTTCCTTCATAATAATAATGTAGGGCTGCGAAGAAAATGGTGCAGAAATCGTGTCGTTATGATAACCGATATACGATACTACAATACTTACTCCTTCTGATGGCTTATCGATGCTGAAAGAACCATCAAGATTGCTTGTCGTGCCGTTGGAAATAGATGTCCAGTAAATATTGGCGTTGGGTAAAAGAATGGTGTCGCCGTTACTGTTGATTCCCTTTACCACACCACTTATCTGAGCACTTAGGGCTCCGATTCCATAAATCAGCATAAAACTGATTAATAATATTTTCTTCATGGGAATTTTTGTTTTTGATTAGTACTTAACCTCTCAAAAATGTCATCCTGAGCGGAGTCGAAGGGCGTCATTTTTGAGATTGAGTAATCAAAAACTAGCAGGCAATACGCAATTTCTGCTGAAAAACGGTAATATATTTGGGCGAGTATTCAGGAGGAGAACTATAATCCACATACCTGAAGCCCAAAGGGATTGGATTATCATTTTGGGGTATAACCAACTCAGTTGAAATTTGCGTTTGAATCTCAAATACTGATTTCTCAATTTCAAGCGGATTTTCTATAAAATTCCACTCAACAGTTTTAATGAATCTGTGATTGCTTTCACAACAGGGAGCATCATTATCATGTGCTATGCAATGGTCTTCAGTATCTTGTGTGCAACAAGAATGATCGGTGTGCTTACATTCAGGGCTTGAAAGAATGGAGTACATTCCAAATTCATGCGAATGACAATAATGTGAAAAAATATTCAGCCCGCCGCTGGCAAAAATGAGCAGTGGAATTAATAGAATGACTGATATTTTTTGAATGGTCTTTATCATCACTGCAAATATACTACGTGTTTACTCGCTAACAAAGCTATTTAGGCTTTATTTAATATGATATTGGTCATGTGTCTTGTGCGGTAATCGTTAGACATCGAAATATTCAGCCCTATTCAGGGTGGTGACCCTCTTTTTTGCGATATAAAATCTACATTCAAACGTCCGCCGCTACGCAATAAACAATACGGTGGCTTGGAATCGTAGATTTTGGAAAAACCTGACAGGTTTATCGCAAGTCTTGGCGACATTCCATCGTCGCTGAGCAAATAGTAAGGT